>CAZKDW010000097.1:0-5521 GCA_964551625.1 uncultured Thermotogae bacterium
CTTGCGGGGCTCACTTGTTCCCGAATTCCCTGATTGGCTCATCCGCCGTGCTCCGAACATTCGTGAGGTGACGGGAACAGTTATCAGCTATCCCGATGTGGGTGAAGCCTCGATTTCGTTCACACTGTCTCCCGTCGACATGTCAGGAGATCTGCTTGTGTATTGGCCGTGCGCTGAGCCATTGGGCAGGGCACATCATGGAGACGTCGTACGAGTGAATGGCTCGACGCAATTGCCGGAGGTCTTTGACGGGTTCGATTATCCCGCCTACCTAGCGAGACAAAACATCTTCGCTACGATGTTTGCAGATACTGTCGAGCACTTGAAGAAGCCGTCGCTCTCTCTGTGGAATTGGGGCGATCGGCTGAGACAGCGTGTGCTGCTGCAATTCCGCGCCACTATGTCGCCAAAGCTCGCTGCCATGGCCCAGAGCCTCATGCTCGGCGATCGATCGGCGTTGCCAACGGACACGGAAGATGCGTTCTCTCGAACAGGGCTGATGCACTTGTTGGCTGTGTCTGGCTTGCATCTGGGCATCTTTCTTGGCGGCGCATGGTGGGTGCTGCGCCGTATGGGGCTTCGCCCACGTCTGTCCTATCCTCTTGTCGGAGTGCTCGTGCTGCTTGCTCTCGTTGTTGTTGGACCCCGCGTCAGTTTGGTGCGAGCAGGATTGCTGTTTGCTTTCTTGGCTCTGGGGAGTGTGCTGGCGGATTGTGGCCTGATCTTGCGGCGATGGATTCATCCGCTCAATGGGCTGGCTGCTGCTGCCATCGCCATCTTGCTCATCCGGCCTGGCGCTCTCTATGATGCTGGATTCCAGCTCACCATGGCGGCAACAGGAGCTATCCTCATCGCCTTTTCTCCATCAGGCTGGGCAACGCGGCTTTCTCAATCCCTTCAAGCTGCCGGGGTATGGAGGGCGGGGCAATGGTTGATCCGATTACTCATCGTATCTGCGGCAGCCCAGGCAGGTGCTGCCCCGGTGATTGCCTGGCATTTCGAAGCTTTTCATCCGCTGTCGATCTTCGTCAATCTCGTGGCTGTTCCGCTGGCCGCACTCTCACTTTGGGCTGGCTTGTTCTCGGTTGTCTTCGCAGCGACGGGGATATTTGCTGTAGCCGTTGTGCCCTTTGCCCTCTTGCTGAGATGGTTGGAAGGAATGGTTGGCTGGTTGGCGCGATTTCCGATTGTGGAATGGACGGTGATTCCTCCGCTTGGCATCTGGCTAGGCGGATGTGTGGTCTTCGTGTACTTGGCGCATTACTCAGTCTGGTTGTCGTCGCGGATATCGAACTCGACGTCGATGGAATCGGAGTTTCCTGAGGACTGAGATGGCGAACTGCGCTGCAGAAAGAAGCGAGCAATGAACACGGTCCCCAGAATGTCTGTCGCGAATCCTGGGATAATCAGCAGAAGGCTGCCGAAGAGCAGTTGCTGGATAGGCTCTTTCGTGGAGAAGCCTGCTCCGAGTCCATGTAGGAACACGCCGATTAGCTGTGCAGGTTGGAAGACGGTTCGCCCGGCGAATCGCATGACTGAGAGTCCGACAAACATCGTCAGTACGATTTCTGCGAATACGACGCCGAAACCAATCGCTTGGCTGGTCACAATCAACAAGAAGAGCTCCAGAAAGAGCAGTGCAAACCTTAATAGCGGCATGATGATCGGGAACATGGTAGCTCATCGGCTTTTTCGACACAACGAGGCGGGGATGATTGACGATACCGTAGGGACGGATATAGTCTTGCCATCATGAATCACACAGATCGCGAATGCTTGATTGGCCTGAACCTGATACCGCAGCTGACGCCGAAGCGGACTCAGAAGCTGTTTGGGCGGTTCAAGTCATTCGGAGAAATTTGGAATGCACCTGCCTCTGCGTTTGCTCAGATGTTTGGATCTCGCGTGATTGGCGAGGCTATTGCATCCGGTCGCTCAGAGAAATTGGTGGATGAGGAAATTGCCAAGGCAGAAGAGAAGGCTGTGCGTATCGTCACACTGGTGGATGCCGACTATCCGCCGTTACTGCGAGAGATCGACGATCCGCCGATGGTGCTTTACGTCCGCGGAGAGCAGCCGATCGATTCGGGACGAGCCATTGCCATTGTGGGGACACGGCGAGCCACTCGCTATGGGAAGATGGTTGCTGGACGATTTGCATCGCAGCTGGCGCTGAAGGGATTTACGATCGTCAGCGGCCTGGCTGCCGGCATCGACGCATCGGCTCATCAAGCCACGTTGGACGTCGGCGGATTCACAGTGGCCGTCATGGGGTGCGGCATTGATTATCCCTATCCTAAGAGCAATCAACCCATTTACGAGCGCATCGTGGAGACAGGTGTTGTGATGTCGGAGTATCCGATGGGCAGTCGGCCTGCCAAGTGGACGTTCCCTCAACGCAATCGCCTTCTGTCGGGTCTGTCGCGTGGCGTGCTGGTGATTCAGGCACCGGAGCGAAGCGGCTCTCTGATTACCGCACGGTGTGCGCTTGAGCAGGGCCGCGACGTGTTCTCTGTTCCCGGGAACATCAATAGTCTCACATCCGCTGGCTCCAATCGTCTCATCAAGCAGGGGGCCAAGCTGACGGATTCTGTGGACGATATCTTTGATGAGTATCCCGATTTGCAGGTGAAGCGTGACATAGATCCCGAAACTGAGGTCGACGCAGGTCCAAAACTGGGCGACGCTGAAGCCGCTGTCTATGCGCTGATTTCGCTTGAACCCGTTCACATGGACGATATCATTGCTCGGGCGGATCTTTCGCCAACTGAGGCGTCGCACATTCTTCTTCTTCTTCAATTGGAGAACCTGATTGAGGAGTCCGAGGGTGGGCGCTACATTCGCAAACTGTAGGAGGAGCCATGGCGAACGAACGAACTTTGGTACTGTGCAAGCCGGATGCCGTGCAGCGCGGCCGTGTAGGTCAGATCATCTCCCGTTTTGAGAACAAGGGATTGAAGATCGCTGGGATGAAAATGCTGCATGTCGACGAGGCATTGGCTGCTCGACACTATCAGGAGCATGTGGAGAAGCCGTTCTATCCGATGCTTCGCGACTTCATTACGTCATCGCCCGTGATTGCGCTTGCCATCGAGGGAGACAATGCCGTCGATGTCGTGCGTACATTGATGGGGACGACCAATCCTCAGAAAGCAGTGCCAGGAACAATTCGTGGTGACTTTGGCATCAACTTGACGAAGAATCTGGCGCATGGCTCGGATTCGCCAGTATCTGCAGAACGCGAAATTGGCCTATTCTTTGATGAGAGCGAGCTGCACGACTACGAGATGACGATCAAGGATTGGCTTTAGACTTTGAACCGAGGGAGACGCGGCCTCCCACACAAGAGCCGCAACAATCATTTCACGGAGGACATTATGGAACTGTCGAAACGCTATCAGCCGGCAGAGGTCGAGGCGAAGATTCATCGCTTTTGGGAAGAGGGGCAATTCTTCCGCGCGGCCACCGGCGCTGTTAGCAAGGTTCCATTCTCCGTTGTCATCCCGCCGCCCAATGTCACGGGGCGGCTGCACATGGGCCATGCCCTCAACAACTCGCTGCAGGATCTAGTCATCCGCTATCAGCGCATGAAGGGCAAGGAAGCCTGCTGGTTCCCGGGAACGGATCATGCCGGCATTGCCACACAGAACGTGGTGGAGAAGCAATTGGCCAAAGAAGGCCTGAGTCGCCACGACCTGGGACGCGAAGCATTTGTGGAACGTGTGTGGGAGTGGAAAGAGAAATATGGATCGGAAATTATTGATCAGCTGCGCGCCCTCGGGTGCTCGTGCGATTGGTCACGTCAACGCTTCACGTTTGATGAAGGTTTGTCGCGTGCAGTGCGAGAGGTGTTCGTCAAGCTGTATGACGAAGGCCTGATCTATCGCGGTGCCTATCTGGTGAACTGGTGCCCGCGCTGCGGAACAGCGGTCTCAGATCTGGAAGTGGAGCATGTTGACGTCGATGGTGCCCTCTATCACATTCGCTATCCATTGGAAGACGGCGGCCATGTGATGATTGCCACCACGCGACCGGAGACCATGCTTGGAGATACGGCCATTGCCGTGAACCCTGAAGACGAGCGGTTTGCGCACCTGATTGGCAAGACCGCGCGGCTGCCCATTCTCGATCGCCTTCTACCCATTGTGGGCGCGCCTGAAGTGGATCCGGAATTTGGAACGGGCGTGCTGAAGATCACGCCTGCCCACGATCCCATTGACTTTGAGATTGGAAAGACGCATGGACTGGATTCGATCAACATTCTCAATGGCGATGGCACGATCAATGAAAATGGCGGTCCGTTTGCTGGCATGGATCGTGAGACGGCGCAGAAGGCTGTCATTGAGCGCCTGAAGGCCGACGGCCTCTTGGAACAAGTCGTGCCCTATCGACATGCCGTCGGCCACTGCGAGCGCTGTTCCACGGCCATCGAACCGCTGATTTCTACGCAATGGTTCGTGCGTATGAAGGAGATGGCTGAATCCGCCATCGGCGCAGTGAAGGATGGCCGCATTCAGTTCATTCCTGATCGTTGGTCTAAGCTGTATTTCGATTGGCTGGAGGACATCCGCGATTGGTGTATCTCACGTCAGCTCTGGTGGGGACATCGGATTCCCATTTGGTACGGCCCGGATGACCACGCATTTGCCGCCCACTCGGACGAAGAAGCAGCTGCCAAGGCAGCCGAGCATTACGGCCATGCGGTGGAATTACGTCAAGATGAAGATGTGCTCGATACGTGGTTCTCATCTTGGCTATGGCCATTCTCTGTCATGGGATGGCCCGATGAGACCGAAGATCTGAAGACATTCTTCCCGACGGATTTTCTGCTGACGGGATTCGACATTCTTTTCTTCTGGGTCTCTCGCATGATTATGGCATCGCTGCATTTCACAAACGAGGTGCCGTTCAAGAACGTCTATATCACGCCGCTTATCGTCGATGCCAACGGCCAGAAGATGAGCAAGTCTAAGGGCAATAGCGTCGATCCCATCGAGCTGATGGAGGAATACGGTGCTGACGCTCTGCGATTGGCCTTAGCCTATGCCACAACCAAGGGCCGGACGATGCGTACGCCGACGACGCAGCTCGATGACGCACGCAATTTCCTCAATAAGCTGTGGAACGTCACCCGCTTCGCCCTGATGCACGTGGGCGACGAGCGTCCAGAGCGCCCCGAGACGATTGACCGACTGGAAGATCGATTCATCTTGTCAAGGCTGTCAGAAGCCACAGAGACGATTCGTGAACACTTGGACGGTTACACGTTTAATCTGGCTGCAGAGGCCGCCTACAGCTTCGTGTGGCACGACTTCTGCGACTGGTACATCGAGCTGATCAAGCCTCGTTTGAAGGACAGCCCTGATGATGGTGTCAAGGGCGTGCTCTACACCGTGCTGCGCGACATCATCAAGCTGCTTCATCCCATCGTTCCGCACATCACCGAAGAGATCTGGAACGTGCTTGGCGAAGAGCCCGCGTCCGTTTCGCTTGCGTCGTATCCTGAGATTGGGAGCCGCGA
>CAZKDW010000098.1:0-5285 GCA_964551625.1 uncultured Thermotogae bacterium
TGGGAAGCCATACGTATCGTTCAGTTCAAACGCAGAGTCTCCAGGAAGCAGCTTCTCGCCAGATGCAGTCAATCCATCAAGCACCTTGTTTAGACGTCGTTCGCCATCGCGAAGCGTTCGGCGGAAGGTCTCTTCTTCGCGTGTGATCAATCGATGGGCGAGATCACGAGAGTCGACGATTTCTGGATACGCTGATCCCATGGTTTCGATCACAGGCTCAATGAACGTCGCCAAGGAACCGGGGGCCAGTTCAAGCTTCTCACCTGCGCGGATGGCGCGGCGGAGGATGCGGCGAAGGACATAGCCCTGTCGCTCATTGGATGGCATGAGGCCTTCGGACAGCAAGAACAGGACGGCGCGAACATGATCAGCAATTGAGTTTCGATAGACGTAGTCGTTCACAGTGAGTACTCGCGGGCTGGCTGCCTCAATGGCCTCAACGATAGGTCGGAATATATCCGTTTCGAAGTTGGTCTCTGCACGTTGGAGCGTTGCCGCCATCCGCTCAAGCCCCATACCTGTATCAATATTTCTGTTCACCAGAGGCGTGAGTGTTCCATCCTCGTCGGCATTGAATTGCATAAAGACGAGGTTCCCCATTTCGGAGAACCGATCGCAATCACAAGCCGGACCTGCGCAAGCCGGATCGCCACATCCAGACTCGATTCCGTTGTCGTAATGAATCTCGGAGTCGGGTCCGCAGGGGCCGGAATTGCCGACAGGTCCCCACCAGTTGTGTCCCTTTCCGAGGCGAACAATCCGCTCAGTAGGAAGCCCGATCACGTCATGCCAGATGTCATAGGATTCGTCATCGTCTAGGTAAATGGAGACCCAGAGTTTGGACGCATCAATGCCCAGCTCTTTGACGAGAAACTCCCACTGCATCGTTATTGCGCCTTCTTTGAAGTAGTCGCCAAAGGAAAAGTTGCCGAGCATCTCGAAGAATGTCTGGTGAAACGCCGTCTTGCCGACGTTCTCGATGTCCGTAGTTCGGAAGCATTTCTGACACGTAGTCACTCGCGGATGCGGAGCAGCCGCGCGCCCAGTGAAATAATCCTTGAACTGCACCATGCCTGCTGATGTGAACAGCAGGGTAGGATCGTTGGGCACCAAGGGTGAACTCGGCATTTTTAGGTGGTCACGCGCAGCAAAGAACTCAAGATAGCGAGTTCGTAATTCCGAAACCTTCATCATTTTCTCCTTTGTCTACTTGCTCAACGGATTATCGATCCCTCTCGCTGAGGGCGCAAACTGTCCATTGCTGCATCCGCTGCAGCTCACTATACTGAAGGTCGATACATAAGGGAGTGATACTTAGATGTTTATTGAAGGCATAGAAGCCAGACAGATTCTAGATTCCCGCGGCAATCCAACGATTGAGGCTGATGTCTATTTGGAGGATGGTGGCTTCGGACGCGCAGCCGTTCCATCAGGCGCATCCAAGGGAAAATTCGAAGCCCATGAGCTTCGTGATGGTGATGAGCGCGTGTTCCATGGTCAGGGTGTAACCAAGGCCATTGACAATATCCACGATGAGATAGAGCCGCTGTTGCTTGGCCGCAATGGCCTCGATCAGGCAGAGATTGACCGGCTACTCATTGAGCTCGATGGGACGGAGAATAAATCTCGCCTTGGTGCCAATGCCCTGCTTGCTGTTTCGTTGGCTACAGCGCGTGCTGGTTCTGACTTGCTTGGCATACCCTTCTTCCGCTATATCGCCGGTGCGCGAAGCGTGAACTTGCCGATTCCGATGATGAATGTCCTGAATGGTGGCGAGCATGCCGACAACAACGTGGATGTCCAGGAATTTATGCTTCTTCCTGTTGGTGTTACGTCGTTCCGCGAAGCTGTACGTGCTTGTTCAGAAATCTTCCACACACTGAAGGGGATTCTAAAGGCAAAGGGGCTGGCCACATCTGTTGGCGATGAAGGCGGCTTCGCGCCCAACTTGGAAGACAATCGATTGGCCTTATCTCTTTTGGTCGAAGCGATTGAGAAATCGGGGTATCGCCCGGGCGAGGACGTTGCCATTGCCCTTGACGTAGCCGCGACTTCGTTCCTCAAGAACGGTGCGTACCAATTCACAGTCGATGGCGCAGTCAATGCTATCAGTTCTGAAGAATTGATCCATACGTATGAAGGATGGGTCAACGAGTTTCCTATCTTCTCTATTGAAGATGGCGTGGGCGAAGAAGACAAGGAAGGCTGGAAGTTGTTGACAGAACGCCTTGGAGATAGGGTTCAGATCGTCGGTGACGATGTGTTTGTCACCAATCCTACGCTGCTGAAACAAGGCATTGACATGGGATTCGCCAACTCGATCCTGATCAAGCTAAATCAAATCGGGACTGTGTCCGAAACGCTTGAAACAATGAATATCGCCCATTTCGCTGGATACACCAGTGTCGTATCCCACCGATCAGGAGAAACCGAGGATACGTCCATTGCAGACCTTGCGGTTGGGACAGGGTGCGGACAGATCAAGAGTGGCTCGATGTCCCGTTCGGAGCGAGTCGCGAAGTACAATCAGCTAATGAGAATCGAGGATGAGCACGAGCTGCCTTTGGCTGCCTGGCCGAAACAGTTCACTCCGTAGGTATCATCCGGGGGGAGTTATGTCGGGGGGACGGCACACCCGCTCGACGGTCGGGGCATCGTACCGTCGTCAGCATGCGCAACGCAGCAGGAGACCTTGGTGGATCCTGCTGTGTTGTGCGCTTGCCTTTGGTGCGCTTGCCGCTCTGTTCATCGTGCGGGGTCTAGACATTCACACGCTCCATCGCCAGCTAGCACAGTCACATGTTGCCTACGAGCAGGCATGGGTCGATCGTGTTGACCTAGAAAGTCGACTGGCAAGCAAGGATAATCTCTCTGCCATTGAAGATGCTGCGCGTCAGCTCTTGGGCTGGGTCATGCCAGGCGAAGAACGTGTCATCTTCGTGAACCGCGAGGGAGAAGTATCTGGTGGGGGGGAATAAATTGGCGAGTCCATTCGTTCATCTGCATGTGCACTCGGAGTACAGCATTCTCGACTCATCCTGCAAGATCTCAAAGCTATTAGATCGGGCTAAGGAGCTTGGGATGGACTCGATCGCTTTGACTGATCACGGTGTGATGAGTGGCGTCATCAAGTTCTATCGTCAAGCCCTCCGACGGGGCATTAAGCCGATTATTGGCTGTGAAATCTACGTCGCGCCGGGAGATCGTACGGATCGTTCGATGAAGTCAGGCCACCGATACTTTCACCTCGTACTCTTGGCTGAAAATGAGGTGGGTTATCACAATCTACTGCAGATTGTCAGCCGTGCTCATACCGAGGGGTTTTACTACAGCCCGCGCGCTGACAAGGAATTACTTCGTGAACATGCTGAAGGCTTAATCGCTCTCTCAGCTTGTGAATCGGGTGAGATTCCCCGGTTGCTAAAGGCTGGTCAGCGCGACGTAGCTATTGAAGTCGCTCGTGAGTATGAGGCGATGTTTGGTAAGGATAACTTCTATATTGAGATCCAAGACCACAACACAGAGCGTGACGCCAAGATCCGCAGCCAGCTAGTCGATCTCGCCCGCGAAACAGAGATTCCGATGGTCGCCACCTGCGACGTCCATTACTTAACCGTCGATGATCGCCAGGCTCACGAGGTTCTGCTCAATATCCGCGCCAACAAAACGCTGAATGATCCCGACCATCGCAGATTTGATGGGGAAGGCTATCATTTCCGATCCGGCGAGGAAATGGAAAAGACGTTTGAAGCCTGGCCTGAGGCGATCGCCAATACAAGGCTGATCGCAGATCGATGTGCGCTTGAACTCGATCTTAATCACCCGATGATGCCGCCGTTTGAGATTCCTGAGTCAGCTGAGTCGGCAGACGCCTACTTGCGAGGATTGGCCTACGAAGGCGCTGCCAAGCGATATCCAGAGATCGATGATACCATCCGAGAGCGATTGGACTACGAGCTGTCTGTTATCGAGAGGATGGACTATAGCACCTATTTCCTCATCGTGTGGGACTTCGTCAAGTACTCCAAGGAACACGGCATCTCTGTGGGGCCTGGACGAGGGTCCGCAGCCGGCAGCTTGGTTTCCTATTGCTTGGACATCACGACTGTCGATCCACTCAAGTACAATTTGATCTTCGAGAGATTCCTCAACCCTGACCGCATTAGCTTGCCTGATTTTGATATCGACTTCTGCGTCAAGGGCCGGGATCAGGTGATTGATTACGTCAGACAGAAATATGGCGGAGAGAAATGGTGGACGCGAATTGCTCAGATTGCCACGTATGACCGCATGGCGGCACGTTCTGTCGTCCGCGATGTCGGGCGTGTGCTCGGTATTGCCTATTCTGAGACCGATCGCGTAGCCAAGCTCATTCCCTATGGGTGGGGCCTCGGCGTGGCTGCAGAGAAAGTGCCCGAACTGAAGGCCATGCGGGAATCAGATCCTGAGATCAAGCAGCTTATTGAGATCGGCTTGCGATTAGAAGGATTAACGCGCAACGCATCGACCCATGCTGCAGGCGTTGTCATTGCACCCGATTCTCTGTCTTCCCATGTGCCTCTGCTTCGCCTAGGTGAAGGAGAATTCGTCACTCAATTCGACATGACGGATGTTGAAGCTGTTGGTCTGGTGAAGTTTGACTTCCTTGGCCTTCGTAATCTGACACTCATCGACGAAGCGCGTGAAGGCCTCCGCAAGTACGCTGGCATAGACATCCACGTTGAATCGCTTCCTCTGGATGACAAAGCGACATTCCAAATGCTGTGCGAAGGCAAGACCGCAGGCATCTTCCAGCTGGAGAGCACGGGGATGACCAACCTCATTCGGCGCATTCAGCCGGATCGTTTTGAGGACCTTATCGCACTGCTCGCCCTATACAGGCCCGGTCCACTGGAAAGCGGCATGACAGACGACTATGTAGAACGCCGAAGTGGGCGACGTCCTGTTACGTATCCGCACCCTTCGCTTAAAGACGTTCTGGAAGACACCTATGGTCTGCCGATCTATCAGGATCAGATCATGTTGATGGCTCGAGCCCTAGCAGGCTTTACGCTGGCTCAAGCAGACATCCTGCGAAAGGCGATGGGAAAGAAAGACAAGGCACTGATGGCCAGCCTTCGACTGAAATTCGTTGAAGGATGCTTGGGACTTGGTGTTAGCAAGAAGATTGCAGACGAAGCCTTCGATGATATGGAGAAATTCTCACGGTACGGGTTCAACAAGTCACATACGACAGCCTATGCGTTTATCTCTTACTGGACAGCCTATCTGAAGGCCAACTACCC
>CAZKDW010000099.1:0-3120 GCA_964551625.1 uncultured Thermotogae bacterium
AGCACGGACGCGTTGTAGACGCGATCGCCATCGAGTTCTGGCAACCCAGCGACGATGTGGCAATCAAACCGACGGGCGTGTTCAATCAACGCTTGCGTTGTGAGACCGTTGGGAACTCGCTCTGCGAGTGCGCGGACTTCGTCCGCATTCAGGAATTGATAGCCAGTGGCAAACAATTCGGGTAGCACCCACAAGTTAGCCTTGTGGGGCGACATGAGATCCAAGCAATCTGCAAGATTGCCCTCGACCTCTCCGAAGGTTGGTGACGATTGAACGATTCCAATGTTCATGATCAGATGGTACCAGCGAAGTCTGAGATGTGCCTCTATCGGGCCCGCGATTGAGCTAGGCCTCCTGGCCAAGGCAGGTGCGTGCCGATGACCAATGCGCCCGTTTCCTCAGCTCGTTTGAGGATTCTCTTGCGGCTCTCCACGGCATCTTCTGGATTTGTATCTCCGACAACGGGCCAATCGGGATGTTCGATCCACTGGGGATGGAGCGCGGCATCCCCGATATGGAGGATGGGCGTGTCGTCTGTGGCAAATTCATAGGCGGCATGGCCTGGACGATGCCCAGGCGTGGGGATGAAGGTGATGCCCTCAGCCACAGCTGATTCGCCGTCACAGAGAATGACCCGATCCTCGATCAGCTCTTTCAACCGCTGGAACAAGCGACGCAGATGCTTGGGGAGGTTGTCGTAGGTTTCAAGCTTCTGTAATTCGCCCCACAGTCCAGCATCAATTGCGTATTTGGCGTTGGGATAAGCCAATTCTCCATCACCTATCTGGAGCAATAGACCAGCAACATGGTCGCGATCAACATGCGTAATGCAGACTAGTTCGATATCACTGGCTGGGACATCTAGCTCAGATAACGTGGCTGTGACTTCGTCTCCATCAATACCAGCGTCAATCATTACATGGCGATCCTGGTGGTTCAGATAGCAGCACGTGAAGGCGAAACGGAGCTTCTCATCGGGCGTCTGCTGGAGATCTTCGGGCAGCATTTCATTCAGCGACCGAGGAGCGTCAGCTAGAACGCGAAGGACAGCGCCGGTTGTGCCTCCGTGCTCAAATAGGTGCAGTTTCTCGTCTTGGCTCTTGCCGGTCTGATTCACAATGGGCTCCTTCGTAAACTTGTCGAGTATTCCTGGCTTGGCGCTGGGGGTCAGCTTGATGCTGGCATCCAGCGATAGCCATTGCCCTGCTCTGAAATGAATCCCATACCAGGAAACGGCATGTGCCAGGTGAGAACCAGCGCATCTGAGGCATTGACTCTGGCAAGCAGGATATTGCGATTGGCAACTTCAAGCTCAGCATCTACTGCCATTGTATCCGGCCAGTTGGGATGCGTACCAAAGAGAAGATGAAAAAGGGTGCCTCCAGAATGGATGCCCCGCTAATACCGCCATGTTCGAATGGATGGATTCGATCATCCACTGCTTCTCCTTCAGTCAGTACTCTCAAGCGGCAACCACTGATACGACTCACTGTCGATCTGTTCTAGCCGCCCAATGCCGGGGAACGGGATATGCGAGCTGAGAATCATAGCTTTGGATTCAGCGAGTCGGGGCACAAGAAGCTTTCGGCTATCTGCCCCAGTGATTGGAATGTTGTCGGTCACATTCGCCCAATTCGGATGCTCAGCGAAAAGGGGGTGGAAGAAGCTGTCGCCTGTATGGACGAGTGGCGTACCTGTGGATTCGAATTGATAGACGGCATGGCCCTCACGATGTCCCGGGCTGGGAATGAATCGGATGCCGTCGGTGACATCCATCTCACGATCACACAGCTGGATGGATTCATCGAGAGCACGGATTAGCTTGCGATAGAAACGACCGCGCTCATTGTCGAGGGAATCTAGAGTTTCGGGATGGGTCAGATGGTCCCACACGGCCTTGCCGATGATATGCTGAGCATTGGGATAGTTGAGCGTGCCGTCATGCATGAGCAGGCCTGCGACGTGGTCGCGGTCGGCATGGGTTAGCAACACGAGATCGATGTCTTCGGGATAGACGTCGATAGATTCCAAGGCTCCAGGTGTCGTGTCTGGATCGAATCCAGCATCAATGAGAATGTGGCGATTGCGGTACTTGAGATAGCAACAGGTATAGGCAAACTCGTATTCATCGCCCTCATCCAGCTGATGCATCTCTGCAAGAAATTCGTTGATGCTAAGAATCTCGTCATCTGCAATACGGATGACTACGCCTTCGATGTCCTCATGAGTGAATGAATAGAGCAGATCTTCCACGGTGGCTCCTTTGTTATTCAGCTTTCTTGCGTTGCGGTCAACTCGACTGCCCCGGCGATTGCTTGATCCACTGATAGCGGGCGCTCTCATCCGATCGTTTCAGTCGTCCGATATTGGTGACATCGAAGTGAGCGCCAACAATCAATGCATTCTCGGCTACCAACCGTCTGGCAAGGGCTGCCCTTGTCATTTGGGCTTGCACAGGCTTGTATTCCGTAGGCAGAACGAGCTCAGGCCGCTCAAGAAAGATCGGGTCAAACGCTGCATCCCCGATGTGGAATAGGACAACACCTTGAGAATCGAATCGATAGATCGTGTGACCTGCTCGATGTCCGAGAGCGGGAATGGCTCTGACGCCTGGCCAGATCTCTCGTTCAGCTTCTAGTAGCGTGCTTCGTCCTTGGATCAGATCGGCCAATCGTCGAACGAATTCGGCTTGCCCTGGGAAATACAATCCCGCATCAGGATCGCTGCTCAAGGCTCGCCACAAGTCGATATTGAGAACGTAATGGGCATTGGGATATACCAGCTCGCCATCTTTGCTAAGGAGCCCGCTGATATGATCGGGATCGCCGTGTGTAAGAAGAATTGTGTTGATGGACTGAGGCGTAATGCCTTCTTCTTCAAAGGCACTCTCTGCCACATGCGTACGAGGGCGGCGATGCGGGCCATTGCCAGCATCGAGCAGAAATCGCATCTCAGGCGTGTCCACGACCATGAGTCCACCTTCCATGAAGATCTCTCGATGTGCCAGATCTTCAGGAAGGTCATCTACCAGGTTTGACAATAGACGTTGACCCGCTGTTCCGTCTTTAATAATCAGAAGCTCGAACTCGCCAAGTTGAAACCGATAGCTTGCACTTGCCA
>CAZKDW010000099.1:3220-5240 GCA_964551625.1 uncultured Thermotogae bacterium
TCGGCGATGAGTTGGTAGGTTGCCGTCTTCTGCTTGATATCAGATGAGGCATGTCCTACATCGGCGAACTCGACGTACTCGAAGTCGTCGTGCTCCTTGTAGCCAAGTTCGAGCATCCTGTCGCGGAAGATTCTGGACTGTTCGACAGGACACCGCGGATCGTTGACGCCATGCAAGATGAGCAATTTGGCCTTGAGATTCTCGACAAAGTTGATGGCGCTACGGTCCTTCCACAGAGCTTCATTTTCCTGTGGATCGCCCATTAGCGTGCGCAGGTAATACTTGAAGTGATCCATACTCTTGTCATAGAGGCGATGCAGGTCGGTAATGCCAATCCATGCAATGCCCGCTTTCCATAGCTCGGGCTTCTTGACTACGGCCATAAACGTCATGTATCCGCCATAGGATCCGCCAAATACAACGATGCGATCAGGATCGACGGTGCCCAACGATTTGAGGTACTCCCCCCCTGCTGCGACATCTTCGAGATCTCCGCCACCCCAGTCATTCAAATTCATGTCGCGAAACTCTACGCCGTAGCCGGTGCTTCCGCGGACATTGGGCTGAAGGACGACATACCCTCGATCGACGAGAACCTGCACAAAGGGATCGAAGCCACGGAGAAACTGGGCTGTCGGTCCTCCATGTGCGATGACCATGGCAGGAGCTTTGGCGCCTTGAGCAAGATTTACTGGCGTGGAAAGAACAGCAGGGATGGATACACCATCGCTTGACGTGTATCGAACGTGAGCTGATCCAACAAAGGCACTCGTGTCGACGGATCCGTAATCGACAGGCGTTAGGACATGCTCTTCGCCTGTGGCAAGGTCCACGGTCAGCAATTCGCGGTGTCGCGTTGCCGATGCTTTGGCCATCACGAGGGTTGTGTCATTCAGTGCGAAGTCGGGCCAGACAGCAAGTCCTTGGTCTCCGCCCAAGACAGTTTCCGTGCTTGTTTCCAAGTCATGTATGACAACGGAAATGGCAGCATCACGATTGCGAAGTGTGGCCAGGTACTTCCCGTTCTTCGAAACGGCTACTGCCGATTCTTCTACACCATCAACACCTAGCCACGTAATGTTCTTAGATTTGAGGTCGACGATGCCGGGACGATTGACGCCGCTAGCATCTGAGGTGATAGCAAGGCGTTGCCCATCAGGTAACCAGGCAGCAGCGCGATCCTGGGATCCTTCTTTGACACGAAGCGCGCGTTCACACTGGCTTCCATCAGCGGCCACGATATAAACGTCGGCATTGCGAAGATCATTCGATTCGTTGGCCGTGAGTACCAAGCGGTTCCCGTCTGGGCACCATTGTCCGCCCGATACCGGATTGGCAAACTCGGTTAGCCGCGCAGCCTGGCTGCCGTCAGAACGAAGCTTGTATAGACTCAATTGGCCATCGCGATTTGAGAGCATGGAGATCCATGCTCCATCTGGCGAGAATTCAACGCCGTAATCTTGTGCTGTGGGCGTATCGGTGAGCTGCTTGACTTCGCCGGATGCGATATCCATGCTGAAGAGATCGTGCTGTTCGTTGCCTCCAACATCTTTCGCGAACACGATGTGGGTATCGTCCTGGGACCAGATGAAACCGGCACGGAGAGATTTTGGCACGTTGCCCTTGCTCACTTGCTGCGGAGTGCCATTGGGCAGATCGATGGTGTAGAGTTCCATGGTTCCGGTTACGTCCCAGTAGAATGCCAAACGGTTCCCATCGTTGGATATGGCAGGGAAGTAGACACTGGGCAGATGCATGATGTCTTCGAGCTGAATTCGATGCGCTGGCATTCTCAATCTCCTCTCTGATATTTGCTGGTCTTGGCGATGGAGATCGCGCTTAACTACACGATCCGCCGCTGCAGCTGCCGACGTAGAACGTCATGATGAAGATGATTCCGATTAACACATAGACAAGCGCGGAAAGGTCGTATTCCATAAGTTCCCCCTTTTGTCAGACGGTACCATTGTACTGACTCCGTCGTCATGAATACTGGCGGATCAGAGATCTCTGTTCAAGA
>CAZKDW010000100.1:0-5203 GCA_964551625.1 uncultured Thermotogae bacterium
TTTGACTTCGTGGTCTATGTGACGCTGTGGATGCTACCGCAGCTTGTCCTTTAGATTGAATCTTAAAGTTGCACTTGCGAGTTGAATTCAAGTTGTCTTATAGGAGGAACCGATGATCAACAGATCCGCTGTAACGATTCGTGCCAAAGAGCCTCTCCTTGCTTGGTTGCTGTCTCTTCCAGACTATGATGACATGACGCTTGATGATGTGAACGAGGAGACCACGACCTACCTATTGCCAGTGTATGACAACGACACAGAGAGGGATGCACTGTTCGCACAGTACTTCGACCTGCTCTTTGAAGAGGAGTTGGCTGGTTGGTGGATGGACAAGACTCACTGGCCGGAGAGTCGAAGTCTTGCACTATTCAATCATTGGTTCGATGTTCAGTTCCATTCGGTTGTTGTTGATCTAGAGGATGCCCCACTTCGCGACGAAGACGAGTAGGATCGATCCGGGTATTGCACAAGGTGCTGATGCAACGATGGTGAGGAAGTAGGCGTCCCGAAATTCGGAATTAGGGCGAGAGGTGTGCAGTGAGCATAAGACTCAAGCTGATCCTGGTTCTCAGCGCGGTTCTTGTTGTGGCTTTTGCTGCGACAAGCCTCATGACATTCGTCGTTTCCAGGGAAGACTATCGCATCAGCGCGACTGAAGAAGTCCTTCCGCTTCTAACCAATGCCATTCTCTTGGAGGTCCAGCGTGACTTGATGCGGCCGATCGATATCTCTTCGCTGATGGCCAACGATACGTTTCTCAGGGATTGGGTCGTCGCAGGGGAGCAGGATGCTGTACTCATAACGAACTACTTATCTCGAATCAAGAACGAATACGGATTCTTCACCGCCTTCTTCGTCTCAGAAGCAACAGGACACTATTACTACTATGACGGCATTCTCAAGACGATCAGCCGAGAGGATGACCATGACGTTTGGTATTACGATTTTACGGAGCAGGGAATGGACGTCGACTTGGATGTTGATGCGGACGAGGCATCTGCTGGCACACTGACCATCTTCATCAATCACCGCGTTCTCGATGGCGAAGGGAATCTCATTGGCGTAACAGGCGTTGGGTTGGCCATGTCAGGTGTTAGTGAACTGCTTGCCGACTATGAGATGCAATTTGGTCGGCTTGTCTATATGGTCGATTCGCGCGGCATTGTACAGGCCCATCCTGATATCTCGCGTGTTGAGTCAATGTCTATCGCAGATGTAGAAGGTATCAGCTCTGTCGCAAGCGCCATCCTTACGCAGAAGGGCGCGGCAAGCTATGAATTTGACCGACGGGGCCAACACGTGCTCGCAGAAGCTCTCTTCTTCCCGGAATTTGGGTGGTATCTCATTGGCGAACAAGAGGCCGATGCATCGCTGGGGCGCATTCGATCTGCATTGGTCAGCAATCTTTCTATCGGCTTGCTAGCTACACTGATTGTCATCTTCATCGTGATCGTTGTCGTCAATCGGTATCAAGGTCGACTTGAATCGCTCGTGTCAGTGGATCCACTGACTGGTGTAGCCAATCGGCGGTATTTCATGGATAAGCTGCAGAAGGAGTTCGCTCGATCTCGCCGCTATGGAGTCGATCTTAGCTTGATCATGATCGATGTGGATCGATTCAAGCGCGTCAACGACCAGTATGGACATTTGACGGGAGATCGGTTGCTCGCGGCGCTGGCTCAGGATATCCAAGGAACCTTGCGGGAGGCCGACACGCTGGGCCGAGTGGGTGGCGAAGAATTCGGTGTCGTACTCCCTGAGACGCAACTCGCGGAAGCTGCTCTTGTAGCAGAACGCATCCGCAAGAGTGTTTGCCAACAGCCAGTTCGTACGATGGACGGGGGCGGTTCGCCCACTACTGTGAGCATCGGAGTGGCTTCAGTGCACGACGACACGGCTGGGCATGAAGAGCTCTATCGCTTGGCAGACGTTGCTCTGTATCGCGCCAAGGATGAAGGGCGGAACTGCGTTTGCGTTGACGAACAGCTCGGCTGAGACCGCAGACCTGCCCACATCACAAGATTGGAATCATGCTGCCCTCAATAGACAGCTCATGGCCTTAGAATCGCCAACTGGTTGTGGGATTAGACCTCGCGACGTAGGCGAAACAGTGGGCTGATCAACAAGACGGCAAGCGAGATAAGGACAATGGCAGCGCCTACGCCCAATTGATCGGCCATCCAGCCAACCATGGGGGCCATGGCAGCCATGAAGAGCGTGCGTAATTGGGCCTCAACTGAGAGCCCCGAGGCCATGGCGCAATGGTCCATGCGATCAGCCAGGTACCCGACAATCATCGGGCGACGAAGATTCTGCACAACGAACACGGCCACAAAAGCGAGGATGGCTAGCGCATCCAGCCGCATCCACGCAGCCGTGCCTCCGACGATCAGCAGGCCGATGCCGACGCCAAGCGTGAGATTGATGCCTGCTGCAGGACTTCGAAGACGTGATTGGACAAGCCCTGCGTGGGAGCTGGCAAAGCTGGTGGCCAAGTAGATCAGGAAGTAGACGCAGCCGACGAGAATCGCTGTGCGCTGTTCTCCCTGGAATCCTAAGAACAGGGGCAGTGCGAGTGCATGGGCTTGTACGATTGGCTGAAGATAGTCCTTGGTCGATTTGAACAGGGCATCGAAACTGGCACTGGACAATAGGCCGCGCAGCGTGCATGGATCCTTCAGTAGCTCCACCAACAGCCGAAGTGTTGCTGCGAACTGACTCCCCATCATTCGCCAGCCGAGGCGCTCTTCTGAGATGTGTTCGCCATCAAGGACACGAGGGTAAGATGCGAGTAACAACAGATTGAGGACATAGGGGACTGTCGAGGCAAGGAAGATGATGCGGTAGTTGCCTGTCCAGATGACGAGGCCCGCTGCGATGAGGGAAGCTAGTGCAGATCCTAGCTGCGAGGCAGCGCGCGTCTTTCCATAGTAGGTCACCTTGCGGTCCTCACACCCACAGATGCGGAGGTGCTCAAGGATCATTGCCTTATGCGTTCCCGACCGGAACGTTTCGCCGAATGCGAAGGCGATCATGGCGAGGGCAAACATCCAGTACGTGGACCCAATATAGAAGAGCATGAAGGACACGAGATAGGCGGAGAAGCCGAAAAGCATCGCCTTGCGCCGGCCGAATGCATCTGCCAGGACTCCGGTTGGAATCTCAAGTAGGTTGGTGGAAATCTCTCGAATAGAAATCAAGGTTCCTATTGCCAGGAACGAGAGCCCCGTGTCTCTGAGAAATAGAATGAGGAACGGGTCGAAGAAACGAAGATTCTTCAAGAAGCCGTAGGCGCGAAATTTCCAGAACTGCAGGTCTCTTGCGAAGAGTGGTTTTTGTTTCTTCATCATGGATAATCCACTCAATGATACCGTGTTTCTGTCTTATGGCACGAATTCCTGCGAGAAATTGCATGACGGGCAACTGATATGGAAGAATTCATGGCTACGCAAAGATGTTCAACGATGGGAGTTGTCCTTGCTTTCCTGTAAGGAGGACGTGTATACTCCGACCGTTGTTGGTAGTACTGCAGTCGCTATCCAGGAGTTTAGCTTTATCTGAAGTCCTTGAGTGCTCTGCTCAACTAAAGCTTCCAGCATGAAGGAGTGGTTCGGATGTCCGAACGATTGACCGGAACCGTAAAATGGTTCAACGACGATAAGGGCTTTGGCTTCATCGAGCGCGAGGGTGGAGAAGATGTCTTCGTGCATTTCTCGTCTATTCGTGGAGAAGGCTACAAGTCTTTGAACGAAGGACAGAAGGTTGAATTTACGCTTGGAACAGGCCAGAAAGGCCCCCAGGCCCTGGATGTGACTGTCGCTTTCTAAGAACATTCACTAGCTGAAACACTACGCGGCGTGCCTTGTGCACGCCGCGTTTTTCGTTGTTTGCCACAGATGCGAGGATACAGTCTAGGCTGCCGCTGCTGCGGCAGCGGGAACTCGCTTTAGGAGAAGCTCATCGTTGGCGATGTGGCGGCGTGAGAACAGGTCGACTAGATTCTCAACTGTGGATGCCTGTTTCTCTTCCCCCCGGAGTTCGTGAATGATCTCACCCTTGTGCATCATGATCAGCCGATTGCCCACGGCAATAGCTTGCTCCATGTTGTGTGTCACCATGAGGGTTGCCAATCCTGCACGATCAACGAAAGACTCTGTGAGTCGGACAATCATGGCGGCATTCGAAGGATCAAGCGCTGCCGTATGTTCATCGAGCAGCAGCAGCTTCGGTGGCACGAGTGTCGCCATCAGCACAGCCAGCGCCTGACGTTCTCCGCCAGAAAGCAAGGACACAGGGCAATCGAGCCTCGTATCCAAGCCGATATTCAGTGTCTCCAGGCGATCCTTGAATTGCCCTCTTAGCTTGCGAGGCAAGGCTAGGCGCAGCCTGCGGCCTTGTCGCTTCATGGCCAAGGCCATGTTCTCGGCCACAGTCATGGTTGGCGCTGTGCCAGCCAGCGGGTCTTGCACAATCCTCCCGATTGACCGGGCACGCTTGTAGGCTGGCGATGTGGTGACATCATTCTCATTGAGCGAGATGCGGCCTGTTGTCGGAAAGATTGTTCCGGCTATCAAGTTCAAGAGCGTGCTCTTACCGGCGCCATTGGAGCCAATGATGGTGAGAAAATCGCCGTCTGCGAGGGTCAGGTCTAGGGCATGAATCGCCACAACTCGATCTGCGTTAGAGGTGAAAATTTTGGAGACTCGTTCTAGTTTTAGCATGACTGTACCTTTCTCAAACGCCGTTCTCTTAGATAGGGGACAACCAGCGCGATGATGACCAACAAGGATGTGATGAGCTTCAGATCTGAGGCCTGGAATCCGATCACGTAGCCGTAGCGAAGTGCTAGGCTGACGGCGACGCGATAGATGATCGAGCCAACGAGTACAGACAACGTCATCAATCCCACACGATTGGATCGAATGAGCGCGCCACCAATAATGACGGCAGCCAGGCCTGTGACAATGGTTCCTATGCCCATGCCAACGTCGGCAAAGCCGCTATATTGAGAGACCAATGCGCCCGACATGGCCACAAGTCCGTTGGAGAGAGCCAGGCCAAGTAGCTTCATCGTATTCACACTGACGCCTTGAGCTGTGATCATCTGTTCGCTATCGCCCGTGGCTCTCAACGCGAACCCAACTTCCGTCCGCAAGAAATAGTCGAGCCCGAGCTTGATCGCCACGGTCAGCAGTCCAATGAA
>CAZKDW010000101.1:0-5198 GCA_964551625.1 uncultured Thermotogae bacterium
ACATGGACGATGGCATCGACGGTTCGAATCTCGGAGAGAAATTGATTGCCCATCCCTTCGCCTTCTGCTGCATGTTCAACCAATCCGGCGATGTCTACGAATTCCAGGTGTGTAGGTACTTTCTTCTTGTTTGGGAAGACCGTGGCAAGGCGATCGAGTCGAACATCGGGAACAGCAACCGTGCCAATGTTGGCATCAATCGTACAGAATGGATAGCTTTCGACGCGGGCACCCGCATTGGACAGGGCATTGAAGATGGTCGATTTTCCGACATTGGGTAGTCCAACCAGACCGCATGTGAAGCCCATGGCACCTCCTTGCCGCTATTCTAGAGGTCGGCAGGGATGGGTACAAGACGCGGATAAGATGACGCGTGGAGGGCGATCGGCTAGACTTCGCCTCGAAACAGTTTGGGAGGGGATGTGAGTACTGACATGATTCCGATTCGGATGCCTGATCTGGGGGATGTCTCCAAGGCTGTGGTGGTTCAATGGCTACAATCGATAGGCTGCCAGCTTGTTGAAGGCGACGATCTGCTTGAAGTCGAGACCGAGAAGACGACGTTCGTGATTCCGGCTCCGGCCTCAGGGCGTCTTGCAGCGATTCATGCGCCAGAGACAGCGGCTGTTACGACAGGCGAGAACCTAGGCGAGATTGAATCCGAATAGCACGATTGGGCATGTGTCTCTTGGCCGTGCGGACTACGGAGAGACGCTTGCTCTTCAACGAGCCCTCCACACCAAACGTTGCTCAGACAGTTTGGGCGATATCCTCCTGTCTGTGGAACATAATCCCGTGTTCACTCTCGGCAGGTCAGGCTCACGTGACCACATCCTCGTCAGCGATTCTGTTTTGGAGCAACAGGGCATTAAGATCTATGACATCGAGCGGGGTGGCGACATCACGTATCACGGACCGGGTCAGCTGGTGATCTATCCGATTCTCGACTTGCGAGGGTATGGCAAGGATATTCATCGATTTATCTGGTCTCTGGAAGAAGCGATGATTCAAACCTTGAAGGCGCTGAATATTCCCAGTGATCGCAACGAGGGCTTTCCCGGTGTCTGGGTGGACGGCCGCAAGATTGCATCCATTGGTGTCTATGTGAAGAACTGGGTGACCTATCATGGACTCGCGCTCAACGTCCATGTAAGTCAAGAGCACTTCCGAATGATCAATCCCTGCGGGCTCTCTGTTGAGACGGTGTCTGTTTGCGATCTCTCTGATGTTCCTGTGAAAGTCTCTGAGATTGGCGAGAGGGTCGTTTGGCAATTGGGTGCTTTACTGGAGAAGGATATCGTTGCGATGAATCGCGAGGAGGTCATCTAGATCATGTCTGGTCATCCGTCATGGATTAAGGTTCGTGTCCCCACGCCGGCTCAATCTGCAGGTATGGCAGAAATGCGGGATCTGTTAGCTCGCCATGATCTGGAGACTGTATGTCAGGGAGCTCAATGCCCCAATGCAGTGGAGTGTTGGAGTGCGCGTACGGCCACCTTCATGGTGCTTGGCGATACATGCACGCGGGGGTGTCGGTTCTGCGATGTGCCGACCGGCAATCCGCGAGGCATCCTCGATGAGACAGAACCCCTGCGTTTGGCAGCGGCTGTGCGTGAATTGGGGCTCAACTATGTGGTGCTGACGTCTGTAGACCGTGACGATGTGCCGGATGGCGGTGCCGAGGCGTTCGCCCACTGTGTAGAAGCGATCACCGCTGCGGCAGCTGACGTAGTGATCGAAGTGCTGATGCCCGATTTCGGAGGGGATACCAAAGCCCTTGATCGCATGATTGCCACAAAGGCAGGAGTATTCGGACATAACCTGGAAACAGTCCGACGGCTTACACCTGCGTTGCGAGATCGGCGGGCTGGATATGACCAATCGCTGGGTGTTCTCCAACATCTGGCATCTGTGGCAGAGGGTCGAGCAGTCAAATCAGGTTTGATGGTTGGGCTGGGCGAGTCGCTGGAAGAAGTGCAAGAAGCGATGGCCGATCTGCGTGCAGCAGGCGTCACCATGCTTACTCTGGGACAGTACTTGCAGCCTTCTTCTGCAGCCGTTCCCGTGGCTCGATTTGTGTCTCCAGAAGAGTTTGAGAGGCTTGAAACCGATGCTCGAAATCTGGGATTTAAAGCCGTGGTTGCTGGCCCTTTGGTGCGTAGCTCGTATCATGCGGCAGCCGCCTACGACGCGGCATGAGGCTACTCGCTGATCTAACACCTGCTGATCCTGCATTCGGCCTGGCAGTGGAAGAGGTGCTTCTCGACGCAGTCAGAACAGATGGTGTCGAGACAATTCGGCTTTGGCGAAATCAGCGATCCATCATTCTTGGTCGATCGCAATCTCATGCTGCAGAAGTGGATGAGGCCCGCGTTTCATTGCTAGATATTCCCGTTCTCAGACGTATCTCTGGTGGAGGAACCGTTTACCATTATCCAGGCAATCTCAATGTGTCTGTCTTTGTACGCAAACGGCCCGAGCTTTCTGTCGTGTCGTCTGTGTTCGAGTTCTTTGGCAATCTCCTGTCTGATGCCCTCGCGTTTCTCACGGACGATTTGCATGCCGAAGACAACGGGTTGTATGTAGGGGATAGGAAAATAGGAGGCGCGGCTCAGGCACATCGAGGTTCTGGCTTGCTCTATCACACGACATTGCTTGTGCAACCGTCCTTCGTGCCTATGGATACGCTGCTACTGGCAATGCAGCCTCGGTATCATGCTTCAGGAATTGCCTCCCGTCCGCGATTGACGACAACGTTGTCTGAGCAGGCTGCTTCTCCCATCGAGCCTCAAGACCTTGTGACTCCGATTGTCGATGCGCTAGCCTTGGGGCTGAAAACCTCGGCTGAAGCGGGTTCATTGACGACAGATGAGCAGGAACGTGCTGTTGAGCTTCAAACAAGGAAATATGGGAGTCCCGAGTGGAACAGGAAACTGTGAAGGACCGGAGAGTGATTGCTGCGCAGCTTCGAAGAGAGCCCCGTGGCGCATTCATTGTCTCTGCACGCTGCTCGTATGGATATCCGCAAGTGATTCGCGTTCACCCTGTGGTCGCTGGCAAACCGTTCCCAACCCTCTATTGGCTGACCTGTCCCTTCTTGTCTAAGGAGATCGGACATCTGGAAGCAGCTGGGTGGATCAAGACGCTGGAAGCCCGCATGGCCGAGGACGACGATCTGCGGATCGCCATGCATGAGGCACATCGCCGGACATGCGAACAACGTGATGGGCTCCTGTCCCTTGAAGAGAAGAAATCTCTTGCTGAGGCGGGAACCCTAATCGGATTGGATGGCCGAGGTATTGGCGGAATCTCAGACTGGGATCGGCTGAAGTGCCTTCATCTGCATGCAGCTCATGCGTTGGCCGATGAGAATCCCGTCGGTAGCATCATCTTACACATGGTTCCTTCGCTCGAATGTCCCCCACAACAAGTGATCTGCTCCGCCTACGAGTAGACGGAGCAGATCGGGCGATTCAATCGTCGGAGGTTGTGTGCCTACGGATCTGCGTGAACGAGCGGGGGCTGATTCACATTGTCAATCCGTACGAAGATCGAGTCGGTTGTCGATAAGCCGCAAGGATCGGTGACAGTCAAGGTGATGGTCACGGTCTCCCCTTCGCACTGAGCTGTGGCGGGTGCCGTGAATACGGCCGCGCCTGCGCAGTAGCTGTCCAGTGCGCCTCCAGATACGGTCCATGTATAGATAAGATGGTCGTTATCTGGGTCGCCGACGACGGGTGTGATCAGCGTGCTACTGCACTCGAGAACACAGAAGTCAGGACCGAGGTCAACATACGGTGCAGCGTTGATGTTATTCACCTGAACAGACACTGAATCTGTTGCAGACAGTCCACAAGGATCTTTCACAGTTAGCGTAATCGTCAGTGGCTCGCCATTGCAGCATTCGGTCAGGGGCACACTGAACATTGGCGTCGCGCTGTAGGGGTTGTCAAACGTTCCCTTAGACGAGCTCCAGCAGTAGGCCAAGACGTCGCATTCCGGATCCTCAGCCACAGGCGCAAGTTGGATGATCATGCCCTCATCGAGCATGAAACCCGGCCCGAGATCGACGATGGGTGCTCGATTGACATTGCGGACGTAGATGACCGTCGAATCGCAAACCATGGCACCGCAAGGGTCGATAACTGAGAGTGTGACGATGACTTCCACGCCGTCGCAGGCATCGATCATCGGGGCAGTGAATATGCCATTCTCGATGATTCCCCAATTGCCATTGACATCCCAGCGATAGACAAGGGCGTCGCCGTCTGCGTCGAAGACCTCAGGTGTGAGAACGACTGTTCTGCCTTCGTCTACAGTGCGAGCTTCTCCCAATTCTAGGACCGGCACATGATTGACGTTGATTACATGCAGGATGAACGCGTCTGATGCGGATGCACCACAGCTATCCACCGCCGTAAGCACGACTTCTACGTCGATGTTCTCGCAGCCGTCAATCATCGGAGCCGTGTACACGGGATCTAGTGAGAAAGCATCGTCAAATGTGCCTGCAGATGCCTGCCACATATAGTCCGTAATGTTGCAGTCCGAATCGGCGACTGTGCCATGGAGTTGAAGGGATTCTCCTTCATTCATGGTCTTCACCATAGGCGGTGCGGGGCAAATCGGTTGTACGGGTGCTGGCTGTACGGGAGGACAGTCCACGGGTACACACGTAGGTTCTGCCGGAGCTGGCGGACAGGCGATTTCTGGCGCATTGCAGATTGGACACTGGGGGCTTGTCCCAACGACGATCTTGCCTTCCATGAGAATGTCACTGCGATCCGTTGAGTAGAGCACGTTCATGCCTGAACCGCCCAGCAGTGTGTCTGTGCCCAGTCCGCCATCGAGCACGTCATTGCCAGCTTCGCCTTCTAGCGAGTCTTCTCCAGGGCCGCCACATAGGATATCGTCGCCGATGCCGCCCATCAGGAGGTCATTGCCAGCTTCGCCATCCAATCGGTCATTACCCCTGAGACCTTCGAGGATGTCGTCTCCTGCGCCTCCGCAGAGCACGTCGTCACCGTCGAGGCCGATCAAGAAGTCGTTGCCTCCCAACCCGAGAATTAGATCATTGGCGGCCGTACCATACAAAACATCGTCGCCTTCTGTTCCGTAGATAATGTTGGTGACTCCGTATCGCTCGTAATCGCTAGGGATCGCAGCCAGCACTTCCTGAGGCTGAACGGCGACTGCCG
>CAZKDW010000102.1:0-5175 GCA_964551625.1 uncultured Thermotogae bacterium
GATTCACTGATATCGATTCCTTGAAGCTCGGATGCCGTTTGATACGCCAAACGCAGCTCCTCGGCAATCATGTCAGCTTGGCCACTCTCACGAGCTGTCTGAGATGCTTGGATGAGCCAACCGCCCACTCGGCGAAGCAAATCTCGTTCCCACGTATCAAGTAGCAACACAGAATTCCTTGTCGGCAACGTACCTGCACCAACGGACGCAAGAATCTCCTCTCGCAAGGCTTCGACTCCCGTTCCATGCTTGGCAGATACGCTAAGAGCTCTGCTCCATGCCCCTTCAGGAGTCCTCTCCCAGGCTGAGGGCAAATCAGCTTTGTTGAGAATGAGCAATGAGGGCACACCAACATCGAGAGCAAGAACCGCGTCGTCTTCTTTCTGTCTAGGCTCGCTGCCATCGACAAGCAAGAGCAGCAGATCCGCACGATCCATCGCCCCTCTCGTGCGGCGTACGCCTTCTGCTTCCACAGGATGATCGGCATCCCGCAGTCCAGCTGTGTCAATCCATCGAACAGGAATCCCACCCAAGGAAGCATCTTCTTCAATCGTGTCACGCGTCGTACCTGGGATCGGAGTAACAATCGCTCGTTCTTCCGATAGCAACGCGTTCAGCAATGTTGACTTCCCAACATTTGGGCGGCCGATGATGGCCACAGTCAATCCTTCGCGAATGAGCCGCCCTGATTCGGATTTTGATAGCAGCCCCTGGACATCGGCTGAGCACGCTTCGATACGTGGGGAAATGGCTTCAATGTTCACGTCGAGATCTGGATAGTCCATCTCGACTTCTAGATCCGCCAGAATCCCAGTGAGAGTCGCCCGTAAATCGGCCAGTGCTTGAGTGAAGCGCCCTCCAAGACGATCGACAGCAGCCTCCAGACCCAGCGTCGTTTGCGCGAGAACAATATCCATCACGGCCTTGGCTTGGTCGATTGAAATACGCCCGTTGACGAAGGCGCGTTTCGTGAACTCGCCCCGTTCAGCCATGCGTGCGCCTGCTGCCAGCACTGCATCAAGGACTGCTCGTGTGGACACGATACCACCGTGAGAATTGATCTCGACAACGTCTTCCCGCGTATAGGTTCTCGGAGACCGCATGACAGATACAAGAACCTCATCAATGCAGCGCTCCTGCACATGGATAGCTCCATAGTGGATCGTATGGCTGTCTACATCAGCAAGCAAGGTACTGTGGGGGGATCGAAATAGCGAGTCAGCGATAGCTACTGCATCCGGTCCAGAGATCCGAACAATGCCAATGCCGCCGTCACCAACTGGTGTTGAGACGGCGGCAATCGTATCACCAATCATTGCGCGTCTTCAGGCTCAATCATCACGCGGCGGCCGTCGCCTTCCCCCGTGCTATAGGTCTTCACCCCAGGAAAATTGGCCAGCGTAACGTGAATCGTTCGACGCTCGTGCGCAGGCATGGGATTCAGCTGCATGCTCTTGCGCTCACGCCTAACTTCCTCTGCCTTTCCCAGCGCGGATCGAATGAGTTCGGCACGTCGCTTCTTCACGGCGCCGTTCACGTCAATGATGATCTCGAGTTCCTTGCCCGTTTTGCGGCGTACGGCTCCGCGAACCAGATGCTCAAGGGCAGCCAGAGCCGATCGCTCGTCTGGCAAGGCAAAGAGGCTACCCTCTAGGTTAACGTAGATACCTTCTTGCGGATCGGTCTCCACAACAAAGGCAACGTCCTCTTCAAGGATGCTAAGCAACTCGCGAAGGAGAGCCTCTACTTCCTTAAGCTGTGTCTCCATCATCGCTCTCCGTCGTTGGTTCGTCGATGTCGATCAAATCGTCATCAGGCACCGACTGCCCTGCCGTCGCGCGAGCCATCTCCCAGTTCACGAACGCTTGCTGCCCCACTTGTGCAGCCGTTGTCAGCAGATAGTAGAGCCATAGGCCTGAAGGGAATTTCCATAGCAGGAAGCCCATCATAAGCGGGAAGAAGTATCCCATATATTTCTGAGGCCCCGCTGCATCTGTCGTCGTCATCGGCGTCATGAAATATTGTTGGAGCAACATGACTAGCGTCGTCAGAACAACGAGGATGAAGTAGGGATCATGCAGACTGAGGTCGGGCAGCCACAGGAATCCGGGAGATAGATGGATCTGCTCCGATGCATAGAGTAGTGCGCGCCAGATCACGATAATGATAGGAAGCTGAATGGCCATCGGGAAACATCCAGACATCGGATTGACCTTTTCCTTCTTATAAATCTGAAGGGTCTGCTTCTGCATCTCTTCTTTGTTGTCTTTGTATCGAGCCTGGATGCGCTTCAATCGCGGCTGAATCTGCTGAATGCGCGCCATCGAGTGGTACTGCTTTCGCATCAGCGGGAACAGCAGGATGCGCATAAGGATCGTAAAGATGATGATGGCCCATCCGTAGTTGCCCGTCTTGAGGTACAACCAGTTCAGAAAGCGAATCACATAGACCATCAGCTTGCCAAAGATTCCGATTTCGTCTAGGGATTCAAGACCAGCAGCTTCCATGGCAACATAGCGACGTCGCCCGCCATAAAGGGTAAATCGATAACTCGATGTCCCTCCTGACGATTCAAGCTGAACACCGATTCTTCTCGTACCTGCTTCTGTTAATTCAGCGAAAGGAAGCAACGTCGTCGTTTCATCAGGGCTGAGGAAGAAGACAACCTCGTCATCTATAAGACCTAGGCCTTGGAAAGCGAAATAGGATCCCTGCGCAAGCTGTGCTGTACTTTGCGCATCGTCATACAGATAGGTAAGCTGGCGCCCTTTCTCTGTAGGCGTGTAGTTCGCCAAGACCAACCCCATGGGTTCAGAGAGCCCCTGCGAGGACGTAATCTCAACCTCGGCAGTCAGCGTGTACATCGCATCGGGCTCGATCTGGAACCGCTTGACGATGGTGATTCCTCCGCCTTCGCCCCGCATCTCGATGACGATGGCTCCCGTGTCTGTGTAGATGGGCTCATCCATTGTATATTGGAATGAAACATCACCATATCGGAGGGCAAACGGGAATTCCGCGTTGGCAAGATAGGCGCGCGCCAGGGTGTCCGCATTCGTCGTCGCCCCAGCAACGAGTTCGGCAACCGTCGATCCATAGGGTGCAAACGTAAGCAGCACACTTCGAAGGGTTCCGCCGTCTTCTGAAAAGACGTAGTTCCCCAGTGGCGTGGTCACCAACAGTTCGTCAAATCCTTCGCGAACCGTCGATTCATAACTAATCGCTGGCTGTGTCGCAACAACAGACAACGAGATCAACAAGAGAAATAATGAAATGATTCCAATCCAAGCAGTACGTTTGGCCACAATGACCTCCTAGCTAAAGGGTATCGCGTGTGAAAAGTCGTTGCAACTTCGTTGAACAGGCAATTCGGCTGCTGTACACTCGTTGCCGCAATGTTTACGGGAATCGTGCAGGAACTCGGGCTCGTCCGTTCGGTACGATCGAGCGCGTTGACCATTGAACTGTCTGGTGCATTTCGTGATTGTATCGATCTCGGAGGTAGTGTTGCCGTCAATGGCGTATGCCTGTCAGCAAGTGACTTGCCTCCCGGCGCATTCGTCGCTGATCTATCGAAAGAAACGGCATCACGAACGACATTGGGAGGGCTTCGGCCAGGCCAGCATGTCAACCTTGAGCTTCCCCTCTCGCCCAACAGCGGATTAGATGGCCATTGGGTGTTGGGGCACGTCGATGCACAAGGACGTGTTCAGGCACTGTATCAAGAAGGCGCTGGCTGGACACTCATTGTCGAGTTCCCCTTACAATACCGGCGATTCATTGCAGAGAAAGGATCCATCGCGGTCGAAGGAATCAGCCTAACACCGTATGATTTGGATGGCGGATGTTTCCACTGCGCGATCATACCCGAGACCTACGAAAATACAGTCTTGAAAGATCGAAGGCGTGGACACTCCGTTAATCTTGAATTCGACATTCTAGCAAAGTACGTCGAAAGGATGATACGTTTTGTTCATTCCGATTGAAGAAGCACTACAGCGCTATCATGACGGCGAGATGCTAATCCTCGTGGACGATGAGAATCGTGAGAACGAGGGAGACCTTGTCATGGCTGCCGAGCATATCACAGCCGAGGCTGTCAATTTCATGGCAACTTACGGACGCGGCCTGGTTTGCGCGCCCATTACAGAAGTCCGCGCCACTGAACTTGGCTTATCTCCCATGTGTTCGAACAATACAGCCCTGCACGGCACACACTTCACCGTGACTGTCGATGCCATGAATGGCATCACCACCGGTATCTCGGCCCAAGATCGGGCTCACACAATTCGCCTGATGGCTGAGAAGGGCGTCGGGCCGGATGATCTCGCGAGACCAGGGCATATTTTCCCGCTCATTGCACGCAAGGGTGGCGTACTTCGTCGAGCCGGGCACACCGAAGCTACCGTCGATATGGCAAGACTGGCAGGCCTCGAACCTGCTGCCGTATTGTGCGAAATCCTCAATGATGATGGAACGATGGCTCGAGTCCCGCAACTCGAGGTTTTCTCCAAGAAACACAATCTACCCATCGCCAGTATTGCCGACCTCATCGAGTATCGAAAACGGTCCGAACGATTGATCTCACGCGCGTCTGAGGCTTCACTCCCAACCAAGTTCGGAGCATTCAAGATCGTCGGTTACATTGATCAAATCGACGGCTCTGAGCATGTCGCGCTAGTCGCAGGGGAGATTGCTGGCAAAGAGAATGTGTTGGTACGCGTCCATTCGGAGTGCCTGACCGGCGACGTTTTCGGTTCATTCCGCTGTGATTGCGGTAGCCAACTCCATCAAGCACTCGAGGTGATCGGCAAAGCAGGCGAGGGGGTTCTCCTCTACATGAGGCAAGAAGGTCGTGGCATCGGTCTCAAGAACAAGATCGATGCGTACCATCTTCAGGATCAGGGGATGGATACGGTTGAGGCGAACGAGCATTTGGGCTTTGATGCCGACCTGCGCGACTATGGAACTGGCGCACAGATTCTCAGTGATCTAGGACTCACATCAATTCGCTTGATGACCAATAACCCAAGGAAGATCATTGGCATCTCTGGATACGGGCTCAGCATTACTGAACAAATCCCCATCGAGATTCACCCGAACGATCACAACCGCCGGTATTTGAAGACCAAGAAAGAGAAGATGGGACATACGCTGAATGAAGTCTGAAGCAAC
>CAZKDW010000103.1:0-5163 GCA_964551625.1 uncultured Thermotogae bacterium
TAGATTCACGAGAACACTTGGTTCATAATACTTAGCTGATTGGCCTGCGCGGCACCTCTTGCACGCAATGGCATGAAAGGGGCTGCAACGTGAGCAGGCAAGAAGGGCAGTCACTTGCACACCGCTATGCCTGGATCAACAAGCTGCCGTTCTACTATGGCTGGGTGATTGTGTTCCTCGGTGCGTTCACGATGTTCTCGACCACGCCGGGGCAGTCAGATTCTTTCGCACTCTTCTTCAATTCGTTCGTTACTGAGTTCGGATGGAGTCGCACTTTCGTTTCGTCCCTTTATTCAGGGGCTACCGTACTTTCCGGAGTCTTGATGTTCTTCGTCGGGCGACTGGTCGACCTCATCGGATCGAAGCGGGTGGCCATACTTTCGGCAGCCTTCTTGGGAGCGGCTTGCTTGCTGCTTAGCTACGTGATGTCGCCCATGATGCTGTTTGCCGGGTTCTTCCTAGCGCGTCTGACTGGAAAAGGCGCGTTGGATCTGTCGTCCAAAACGCTTGCTCCCAATTGGTTCATCTCACGAAGAGCCTTCGCCATCATGCTTGTAGGACTTGGTGGAACGCTGGGGGGCATGCTCTTTCCCTTGCTCAACAACTATCTTATTCTGACTTTTGGGTGGCGAGTCGCCTATCGAATACTTGCAGGCGGCCTGTGGCTACTATACGTCCCGATCACTCTTGTCTTCTTAATTAACCGGCCAGAGGATGTTGGAATGTCGCCTGTGGCGAGCAAGCGCGGCGCCGTGATGCTTTCGAACGACAAAGGCGAGCAAGCGATAGATGGTCACGTGTCAGAGCAGGCTACGCGCGAGATGGCTGATCTTGAAGAGCCTGCGTTCAGACAATCTCAGGCCATACGTACTTCAGCATTTTGGATTCTGACCTACATCGTCTTCCAAAGCTCGCTGGTGGGGACTGGCGTTGTCCTACATTTCGTTTCCATTCTTGAGATGGGGAGATTCTCGATGACATTTGCTGCAGCCATCATGGGAATCAAATCTTTGGTTGGCTTGATTACGACCATCCTTGCGGGTCTTGTTCTCGATCGAATTCGCCATCTTCACGTTGTGTTGGCCATCACCTGCTTCATGCAACTGGCCTCATTCGTGCTGTTGGCGTTTCTTCAAAGTGCGTTCATAGTCTATCTCTACGCAATTATCGGTGGCATGGCGGGCGGTGTCGCTATTATCTGTATTGGAGTGCTCAGCCCAAATCTATTCGGTAGACGGTATCTGGGCGGGATCCTTGGTGTGACTGCAGCGTTCAACGTTGTTGGGTCAGCCATAGGGCCCATTATCTTTGGAGCAGCCTTTGATTGGCTGGGAGGATACAAGGAGATCATTATCCTTTCCTCTCTTCTGCCTTTGCTGGCAGGCATCCTGAGCTTGTTCGTCCGTAAGCCAAAGGCGCCGACCTGCTCGGCTGGGCAGTAGCTGAGCTTGCAGTCGATAAGCAGGCAGGCCATGGATCGCTGTCTCTTCAGAACAACTCGATCTGACCGCTGCCGAAGAAGTGTTCAGGAAGATGGATGAGCGCGGTGAGCGAACTGGCAATGGGCTGAAGCTGTTTCTGGAGGATGTGTGCATAGTCGATCGGGGCATTGATGTGTCCGATAGGCTGAGGTCCGCGCAGGGTGATAACGTAACGGATGACATCGCCCGGCGACTTCTGCTCGGGAAGTAAGACAGCTGCCTGTACATGCGGTGGGCGGGTCTTGGTGTACTCGGTGAGCGGCTTTCGCAATGTCTTCTGGTACACGAGTTCTGCATCCAGATCTCCCTTACGAAGTTGCTGGAGTGTCTTTACAACGTGAGCCTCAATGGCTTCGCCTGATGCATCGTGAAACGCGAGATCGAGCAACTCCCGCTGGAAGCGGCGGGCGAGTGATGTCCAGTCACGGCGCACGGCCTCCATACCGACAACATCGACATGGTCGCCATCCGAATCTATGATCAACCCAGCATAGCCCTTGGCTCGACCACGGGCTTCACCCCGAACCGTAGGCAGGAAGAAACGTGTGTATACCTTCTCCATCTCTAGCTCTAGACGCGATTCCACACCATAGGTCGAAGCTAGATACTCGGCCAGCCGCGCATTGACACGCGTGGCGATTGTTTGTCCGAGTTGGTCGGCCTCTTCTGGGGCGATATCTGTAGGAAGTCCGGCATCGACGAAGAGAGAGTCGGTGTCCCCGTAGATGACGGTCAGATCGTCGTCCTGAAGTAGGTCGCGTGTCCAGCGAAGCAGATGCTGTCCGAATGACGTGATCGCCCCAGAAATGCTTTGCGAGGCGAAGCGGCAGCCTGAGGTCCCCAGTACCCCATAGAACGAGTTCATGATGATCTTGTAGGCATATGCGGCTACTGCATCGCCCTGCGCTCTGGCCTGGGCGCGGCTTTCAAAGAATCGATCGAGAATCTTAGGTAGGATGCCGGGAGATCGGCTGAAGGCAGCCCCATTAGGTGCCAGGATTACGTCCTGTCCATCGAAGGGATCGGTGATCTGTGTAGAGGGGTCGATATTGAACGTCCGAATGATGGATGGATAGAGACTTTTGAAGTCGAAAACAAGCACATTGCGAGCGGTCCCTGCGCGCGGTGAAAGGATGAGGCCTCCAGGTGCTGATGCGCCGCCACGACGGTCAACATCGCGAGTTGGAGCAACCATGCCGCGCTCATGCAGCTCACTCAGATAGAGAAAATCGAAGGCTTGCACGGACGTCCAGGCACGCTGCAGTGGGATGCCAATCAGCAAGCTCCTGCTCACTGTAAGCTGAATGAGATTGTCGGCTTCAAGAATGTCGAGCACGGCACGTGCACGTTGACTGATTGAATCTGGAACGTAGCCGAGTACGTCGCGAGCGACAGTGGCTAGTTCTAGATCGTCGAAGCGCCGTTGCCCGGAGCGAGCGATGGCGCGAGCATCGAGGATTTGACGACCTTCGATAATCGCTTGGGCGGTGCCTCGCCTTCGCCGCTCGGGTGAAGCTGATGGCAACGTGACGCGTGATAGGCGGTTGGATCTCCCTAGGTTGAAGGGAATGTCGCAGGCGGTCATCCGTTCCTTCAAGGGAACGAGAACGGCGGAGACGACATCCCAGCCAATAACTAGGTCTGGGTCGAGTTCGCACAGCGAGCGATGAAGTGCCAGCAACAAATCTCGCTCCGTCGGCACTGGCTCGTTGTCGGCGGCCACTGTGTGACCTGCGAGGGAAAGGGTAACGCTCACTTTTTGGGCGGCTTCTGTGCCGAATCCAGCCAATGCCGCGGCCTGAACAGTGCCAGTCTGCGGGTTCAGATCGAGGGAGAGAGAGGCCGCGATGAGCTGGGGCTCTGCCTTACATGGGGCCAGGTCAGGATTTCGATAGACCCGATTGACGCCATTACCCTTCTGCCAAGAGCCGCGGATATCCACAGCACCGCGAAGATGACGGTCAATCAGATAGGTCCAAGCGAAGGGTACGTCGGCCTCGTACGTGCGGACTCCGGCCTCGGCTAAGGCTCGTCGTATGGCCCCGAGCTTGTTTGGAGTTCTTACTGTGATTGACTCTGTCTCTTCGCCGTCCAGGGTTCGCCGATTCGTTGGAGTAGATTTGCCTCCGAAGCGCGCTGCAATTTCGCGTCCGCAAACGGACTCACTGACGCGTAGATAGAAGCCTGGTTGCGTACGCGTGTCGATGATCTGGAAGGTCTCGCCTGAGTTCAGTCGCCCGTAGAGATGAATCTCTGGAACACCGGCGCGAATACACCACGTTGGGTGAACGATGAACCCCACGGCGCTGCGCTCATCGTGGTTCTCAGGTTGTATTGAGGTGGAGCGTTCAGCTTTGGTCATTGCTTGAGGCAATATCAGACTGGCTGTTATGCGGGCCTCGGGTGACCAAGTGGCTAGACCTTGCGATCCCGATTTGGAGCAAGGCCTTGGGCCTTGCGGAGCTTCTCGATGTCTGTGTCAATTTCTTCTTCTGTCGGCGTACGCTGCAATCGCTTTGTCAGTTGCTTGATCGTGCGTTCGCGCAGCCGTTTCTCTTCGCGTCCCATGGATGAGTCCTTTCGATTCCGAATGCGCATATTCTATTGCGAGATCAATGGCGTTGCCACATTAGTGAGAAGATGCGCTCCCGTTCTGTTCCCTCTTGGCTACATACATCAGGCGATCGGCTTCAGCGAGCACTTCTTCGATAGACAAGTTGTCCTTCTGGTTCCACCAAGCACTGCCAATCGATAAGGTGACGGGGAACTGAATGAGTTCGCCGGTCTTGTTGCGCTCCGCAAAGGCTGCTTTGATGCGCTCGACTACGACCATTTCGGCATCCCCCTCCGTTTCAATGAGGACGACGAGGAACTCGTCTCCGCCGTAACGAACGACTAGGTCGCTTTCGCGAACCGCCTCTTTGAGCAGATCGGCAACGACCTTCAGGACCTCATCTCCCATCTGATGGCCAAAATGATCGTTGATTTCCTTGAAGCGGTCGACGTCAATCATAAGGAAGCCGATGCTTCGCTTGTGCCTCTTGGAGCGAGCCAATTCTCGCTCGATGACTTGATTGAAGTATCGGCGATTGTACACGTCTGTGAGCGGATCGTGGTTTGCCTGCATCACGAGAACGTCTTGGAGACGGATCCTCCCGATAGCTTGGGCTGTGTGGCGTAGAAGAAGCTCAAGAAGCCGAACGTCTTCTTCCACGAATGCGTCGCTCTCCCGAGACAGAACCTGGAAGATGCCAACTGATTCGATTGAGGCGCTGATACCAGATTGGAAATCTTCCACGCTCGGCCGTGCGTCGGGCACTTCGCTCTGGGACCCAAAGAGAATTGTCTTCCCACTTGTGAGCGTGTTCGCGGCCACACTCTTCTCGTTGATTGCGACGGTGCATTCCGCATCAGGAGGTAAGCCGTCAGAAGCCGCTTTGATGACGAAGTTGTCGCCTTCGACAGCGATGAGCGTGCAGAAACTGAATTGGAGGATTTCCTGCGCGGATTCCACAGCGACGCGATAGATGTCTTCTTCTGTCACTGCTTCAGCGAGACGAGTTGCGGACTCATGGAGCCGTTCAACCTTGAGCCTTGCCGCCTCTAGATTCTGCTCGGCGGCTACCTGTTCACGGATATCTCGGACGATGGACAGTAGATGGGGTTCCCCTTGATAGGAGAA
>CAZKDW010000104.1:0-1100 GCA_964551625.1 uncultured Thermotogae bacterium
CCTATCTCGACATCTAGTTGGTTCACGAGAGCTAATCCAACTTGTAGATCGCTGAGACTGACGCAACTGGTGACGTGTCCCATGACGGTTCCTGCACGATCAAGAACAGCTGCCCCCGTCTGCACGCGGCGGGCACCAGCGTCGACGCCAAATCGGATAAGCGAACGCTTGCGTTCGACATAGTTGGTCACACAGGTTGACCGACCCACAAAGAAGGGTTTGTGGAGTTTGATATAGGAGCCGAATCCTGCTTCAAACGGATTCATGGAATAGGGACCAGCCAGCTCATGGCCATACAGAGGAAGCCCGGCTTCTGTTCGCGTGGAGTCGCGCGAGGCAAGCCCGCATGGAAGCAGCCCATGGGGTTCGCCGACTTCGAGTAAGCGGTTCCATAGCCACTGAACGGAAGAACCGCTGATGTAGATCTCGTAGCCTTGCTCTTCGCCTGTATATCCTGTCCGAGCAACGATCATCTGATGGCCGTCTATGTCCAGTTCGCAGAACCCGGTTCGTTGCAGAGCTTGGAGTGTCCGTCTCTGATCCGGGGACACAATCTCAGAGAGAATCGATGGGCTGGAAGGTCCTTGCAGCGCAATGTCCACGACGCCTCGATCTTTCTTGAGATCCTGTATCTGGACCTTCTTGGGCCGGCGACTGCCGATTTCTCGATCGATCGCATAGATCCCCTCATTGACCCCATTGAGCCATTTCCAATCCTTGCGTTCATTGGCTGCATTGACGACGACAAGGTAGCGGTCCCAGGCTCGGCGGTAGATGAAGATATCATCAAGCACGTTGCCATCGACATCTAACAGATAAGCGTACTGCGATTGGCCATTCTTGAGCCATGATACATAGCTCGAACAGACGGCATTGAGAAACGCGGGCGCATGGGGTCCAGAAACCTGGAATACGCCCATATGGCCAAGGTCATAGAGTCCGGCGGCTTCGCGAACAGCTCGATGTTCCTCTAGTGCGGAGGAATACCAGACGGGCATCTCCCAGCCTGCAAAGGGAACTAGCCTCGCGCCAAGCCCCTTGTGGATCTCGTAAAGCGGCGTACGCTCGAGTTCTTCGCCGGCGCCATCTTCCCAGGACCA
>CAZKDW010000104.1:1200-5055 GCA_964551625.1 uncultured Thermotogae bacterium
GTGCGAAGAGAGTCGCCTGGTTGGAACGATCCAACATCAGAAGGCGTTGCTTCATTTAGTAGAGCTTGAACGCGCCCTCCATACATGCGGAAGATGGCCCATGAGGACTCATCATTAGCAAGTGAGGTCGTGTTCTGGTGAAGCGTCGGATCGATGCGAGAAACAAGGGATCGGACATCACGTTTGGCTTGTTCTAAGACGGACAGTGCGATCTTCCCACGCGAAAGTGGGCTAGAAAGGCCTTGATACGTAAAGGGGCGAATGCCGTGCAACACGCACGCGATAATGCTGGCAAGAAGATCCATCTCCGTTTTGCCCATGCCCCGTTGCGTGATCCAGGGCGTTCCCAGGCGAATGCCATGGGCGTCCGCTGCGCTCGTATCGCCAGGAAGCGTGTTCTTGTTACACACAATGCCTGCCAAATCAAGAATGCGTGATGCGATTTCGCCCATCATGACAAAGCCAGTCTCTGATTCGATGGAACGTAAATCGACAAGGAGGAGATGCGTGTCGGTCCCGCCATAGGCCAAGGTCAATCCTTCGGCCTCAAGTGCAGACGCAAGAAACCCAGCGTTTTCGACAATGCGGCGTTGCAGATCTTGGTACTCCGGTTGCTGTGCTAACTTGAGAGTGACAGCAAGCGCAGCGAATTTGTTGACATGAGGTCCACCCTGTTGGCCTGGGAAGATGGCACTATCTACGGCTGCTGCAAGCTTAGAATTTGTTGTCAGAATGACCGCGCCTCGTGGGCCGCAGAGGGTCTTGTGCGTCGTGAAGTTAATGACGTCGGCGATGCCAATGGGGTTCGGGTATTGTCCTCCAACGATGAGCCCTGCGGTGTGTGCGACATCGGCAAGGAGAATGGCTCCGACAGAATCGGCGATATCCCGAAACGCTTGCCAGTCTGGCTGCCAAGGATAGGACGTGAATCCTCCAATGATCATCTTGGGACGATGCTTCAGTGCTAGCGCACGCATGGCATCGTAATCAAGTTTCCCTGTGCTCGGGTTGACGGAGTAGGAGACGATGTTGTATCGCTTGCCTGTGATATTGAACTCGGATCCGTGTGTGAGGTGGCCGCCTTCAGTCAGGGCCATGCCCATCACCGTGTCGCCGGGATTCACGAAGGCATCATAGACAGCCAGATTGGCTGCTGCACCAGACAATGGCTGGACATTGGCAAAGATTCGATCGGCCGGATAGTCCTTGGTGGCGAAACACTCGGCCGCACGCCGACCAGCGAGGGCTTCTACGACGTCAGCGAGTTCGGTCCCTTTGTAGAACCGACGATCTGCATACCGGCGATAGCTGGCCATTTGCACATCTAGATCTGCCAATTCGTCGGGGGACGCCGACATCATCGCCTTGCGTGGATAGCCCTCGGCATAGACGCTGGTAAATACAGATCCGAGCGCCTCACGAACGGGTTTGGGTGTCAGGCTTTCTGAAGGGATGAGGATAATCTTCTCGCGTTGACGATGTTCTTCAGCTGCGATCAAGGCTGCTGTCTGCGAATCAATGTCAATCAGGCGTTTGTCTGAATACTGGCTCATGGTGGCTTGCATCTCCTTCATATGGGTCGGGGTGAAGTCTACGGGGAAGGTTTCGTCCTTTCCAGCAGATGTCCGACAAAAGGTAGAGACCTCCGCTAACGAGGGAATGGCCGCCGAGAAGAATTGGGATGGAGCAAGCAAGCGCTCTTTGTGCGAAGTCAATCCAGACCGGATCCTTCATCTCTGCTACTCGGAAGAGATCACAAGAGAATCGCTCGTGGGGAGAGGGCAAGGTTCCATGGTGAGCAAGCAGCGGCCGCGAGTCGATAATGGCGGCATCGGCAGAGTCTTCTAGGGCGCGGAAGAAGTCGGCAAATCCGCGTTCACGGAAGAGATGGGCGAGTATAGGCGGCTGTCTGTCAGCATAGGCCTTCATTCCGCGTCCTTCAATCATTCCGGCTGTTCGACAGGCAACTTGCTGCTCGAATACCTGCCATGTAGCAGGGCTCACGCGCCCGACCAAATAGACAAGCGCTGTTCGCTGACTGAGCAATGTTGTGACTTGCTGCAGGGTAGGATGGTTGAATGATTGTGTTGCCAAGAACTCTTGGAGGCGAGGGCCTCCTCGCTCGGCTTCTTTCAGAAGGAGTAAGTCGATGGGCGTGTCCAGGTCGAATTGAGAGGCCAAGGAGCGGGGAAGTGAGCGGCATGTCACGCCGAAGTCAGATAGCATGAAGCCGAGTCCATTGTCGGTGTCTGGAATCGGAAGCTGGAGCAGTGCAGACGTATCTGCGAAGACGGCGAAGTCACAGGAGTAGTAATTATTGAACAGCGCTTCGTTTTGGGGTCGTTGTGCGAATGCGACGAGGTCGGCTAGCTGGGCTTGACTCAACAAAGCGCCACTGCCGCTGCCGAAGTAGATGACGGCATCTAGTTGCTCCTCTCGGATGATCTGTTTGAGCGTCTCGCCGAAGTGAAAGCTCAATTCATCCACGACAGGTCGTACGGACGCCCCAAGCGAGTCGAACGCATTCGCGGAATCCGGGGCGCACACTACGATAATGGTTGAGACAAGAGATCGAAGTGAATGAACCAGATCGCAAGCTGAAGCCTCGCGAGCAGCAGCTACCATTTGCTCAACTTCTGATGGCCCTGCTGGCGCGTGGAAGATGATGGCGCCCAATCGCTTCATGATGACTCCATTATGAGGAAACGCGCGTACGAATGTTACGAGTATATCTTGCAGTACAAAGAAAGCGCCCCAACGGAATTTCTCGTTGGGGCGTTGTTCACATTGTTAGTTGATTCCTAGTTACCGGCGCATCTTCATGGGCTCGCGCTCTCCAACGTAAGGGAGAAGGGCAATCTTGCGAGCGCGATTGATTTGCAGGCCAAGGGCACGTTGGTGCTTTGCACACAGGCGCGTGGCTCGCTTGGGAAGAATCTTCCCAAGGCGATTCATAAACTGCTTTAGCTCTGCGGGCCGCTTATAGTCGAGCGTGAGTTTCTGCTCACAGACTCTGCATTTTCTCTTTCTTCGATGAAACATAACTAGAACGGAACCTCCTCCGTCGTGCTGGCCTCCGGTTTCGAACTTGAAGGTGGCACCTCAGTCTTGGCTGGCGCGTCGCCTGTTCGAGGAGAACCGCCCAGGAACTGGACAGCAGATGCAACAACCTCGACGACTTTCTTGCGTTCGCCTTCTGCATTCTCAAATGAGTCAATGCGCAGACGCCCTTCAATGGCGACAGAGCGACCTTTGCTCAAGTAGTTCGAACAATTCTCAGCCTGGGAACCCCAGGTGATAATTGGAACGAACGTGGTTTCTTCCTGCAACTTTCCAGATGCGTCCTTGTACCGGCGATTTACGGCAATGGAGAATCTTGCACGTGCTGTCCCGCTTGCTGTGTACTTGAGTTCAGGATCAGCGGTCAAATTACCGATCAGGACAACAAGATTCATACTGGCTGACATGGGATCTCCAGTTATACGCGGGAAATGGTCTGATATCGAAGAATCTCTTCATCGATATTCAAGCGTTCCTCAACTGTCTTCACGTTTTCCGGGGCGAGTTGGAATTCCGCAAGGCCGTAATAAGCATCTGTGCAATGCTTGATCGGGTAGGCGAGCACTCGCTTGCCCCAGTCTTCCACTTTGCCCAACTGACCGCCGTTTTCAGTGATCAGAGAGTGAATGCGCTCGATCTTGGCTGCTCGATCCTCATCCGATAGATCCGGGCGGATTACGTATACAATTTCGTACTCTCTCACTCTAACACCTCGTCCTTAATCTGCAGGTAACTTTATCTGGGCGCTGAAGCGAAGTCAAATCAGGGGAATGGCGGCGCAGACCGCATTACCCC
>CAZKDW010000105.1:0-4981 GCA_964551625.1 uncultured Thermotogae bacterium
GAAGAAGGCGACATCGTCGAATATGAGCTAACTGTGCAGAACGTCGGCGCAGCCACGGCCTACAGCGTGGAGATTACCGATCAGCTACCTGCAGAATTTGGGTACATCGATGCAACGACTAGTGCCTCTTGGCCCGTTGGCAGTTCGTTCGCCGATCCCTCCACAGGATTAATCAGCTTGCAGTGGCTGCTCAATGCAACGCTTCGTTCAGGCGATCGCCTGGTGCTTCGATTCCTTGTCTTCGTGATAGGCCCAATCTACGATGGATCTGCCTATACAAATAGTATGAAGGCAACGGGAGTGGGCGCCGACGGCACGCCCATACCGGAAGATCAACGATCCGCAGTTCCCGGCGATATCGATCCTGATGATGCCTCTCAAACGACCCTCATTGGCCGCTCGGCCTTCATCCAAGGAGAGGGCGGCGGCCTTGTGCCTGTACCCATCTTGCGCAAGACAGCTGAAGTCGTTTCAGCAAGTACGTGCGAAGCGTGGAGCGCCTCTGTTGACCGGCTGTGGTTCCAAACGGATATTGCTATGTATGCGGCATCCGAGTTTGAGCTACTCCGTTTGATCCCAGACGCGGCGAACCTTATTCCCGACACGTTACTGCCTACGTGGACGCGGACTGTGCGCTCCGAAACCGGCGACTATGCACTGGACAACCTGCTGCAAGTGAACGTCCTCTCGTCAGTTGGCATCAGCCTTTCTCATGGCCCCCTCATTCAGGAGACGGCTGAGAGAAAGGGCATCTCAACCATCCGAGCGCTGGAAGAACGCCTAGCCGAGCTCGCTGCGAGAGCCGACGTGCCCCAAACCGCGATGCCCCTTCCTGAACAATGGATTTTCTTAGAGTACGAAGGCGGAGAGCCCATCTACGAGACCATGAGAGACGGTTTGCTGGGCCCCAGCGGAACGTGGACAGTTACCGATAACGATATCGTTGCCAGTGCCCTGGGTATGAGTCTGATCAAGCAATCGATGGAAGCAGAGACTCTGCTCTCTAGTACAGATCCAATGGATCGCTATGTGGGGTGGATATTGGTTGAGGCGCTTTCCAATAAGATCATCGCCCTAGCATCCGATCTAACCCTTCATACAGGCGACGCGATTGCCTATATCCCTCACAGCTCACTGTGGAATGCCGAAACCGATGATTACACCGTGACAGACCCTTCCAGCACCCTTTTCGATCAACTGTCCCTGGTTTGGGGATTGGCTCAAGCCATTTCGTTGATCGATTCCGTTCCCACTGCATGGCCAGCTGAGGAGACCGCGCTTCGAGACAGAGTGAGAGAGACTGCTTCCAACACATTACACGAGACGCTTCTCGCCATCGAAACACTTCATGTCACGTCACAACAGGAATGGATCAGCAACATCAGTCCTGGATCCTCAGTGTCAGATCCTGCATCGACGCTTGATTTGGGTCTGCTCCTTGTTGCCTTCCAAGCCGCGCAAGATAGCGTCGATACAACCGATGACGGCCGACTCGATAACCTAAGACTCCTTGCCATGAATGCTCTCATCGCCCGCCAGGATGAGGCTGGTTGGTTCTCAGATCCTGGGATCTCGACTGGAGAAACACCATGGGCTCTGTTGCCCCAACTCGCCGGCATTCGAGGTCTGCTTGCTGGGTCCGACTTGGTTCCCCATGCGCTAGACTTGGCCCAAACAGCCTTCGATGCTCTCGATGAGGCCTTGTGGATCGATGAGATTGGAACCGGTGTCTATGCTAGCTTCGGCTCGCTGGAGTGGAAGACAACCTGTTACACGCCGCTTGAGATTGGCCTGGCAACAGGCGCTCTACGCGAGTTGGCGCTTCAATCACCAGAAGACCGAAGCGCACACATCCTCAGCCGAATGAGCGGATTCATCCGAACCATCGTCGATGATGCGGCTCTACAGCTATCCAATGCGTCCCCTGCCCATGCCGCTTTCTCTCGTGGCTCTGGCGAGAACACCGTGTCTGCGATCCAAACAGATCTTGCCTATGGACTGCTCGCTCCTGTATTGCAGCAAAGGCTCTGTCTCGATGACGAGATCTCAGATGATCCATGCGGAGGCTGGACTGTCGAGGAACAAGAGCCTTGGTATCAAACGGACATCTCCATGTTCGCCGCTTTTATCGTTCAGGATCGATTGCCCATGATCGAGGACTACGCAGACGCGAACCTTGCCTCTGTCGTACTCCACTCAGGATTGGGCGTCCCCTTTGACTCTATCACCGCGCTGCAATCGGCTGTTGAGAGATATGGTCTCGAAACAAATGCTTCCTCAGTCGCCCAGACTCTCGACCCCATCGCCATCGCCTATGCAGCAGGAAGCCCTGAGATCGAGACCGGCACGTTGTCGTGGGACCCTGCATCCTTTGACGATCGCATCCTTGCGTCAGCACAGGGCATGACGTTGCTCCGCGAAGCACAAGAAACACGTCAGTTACTTGCCCAAGTTAAGAAAGAACCGCACGAGCAACTCCAAGAACGATTGCTCCTGTCTTCGATCCTTCAGAAGCTACTTGTGTTGGGCCAACTTCAGATCATGGGGCCTGGCAATGTCCCGTACATTCCTCATGCCGTAGCCTGGAACGGCAGCACACTTGATTCCTGGGAGGTTCTAGATTGGGGGACAACGACCTTCGATCAGCTGTCTCTGTTGCTCGGGTTGTCTGAAGCCTATGCCTTGCTCACAGACGCGAGCATCCAACCTCTCATTACTTCACAGCCCTTCCCCACAATGAATTGGGAAGCCGTCATCCGTGGTTTGACCGATGACGTACTGCACACACTGGAAGTCGCGCATCTCGATCCAATCGCCCAGGTGCTCATCGATCGAGCAGATCCCACGCTGAATGGATGGATTCGGACAGATGCCACATCTCTCGTGAATCTTGGCCTGCTAGCCTCTGCATTCGACCATGTGCTGGCAACGTTTGGGGAGGCGTCCGCCATCGGCACACGCGCCCTCGCCCTTCTGGGAACCGAAGTGGAATTCCTTCAAGAAACGCTCGTCGATGCACGCGGTGGATTCGATGAGGCGTGGCCATTGACTCAAGACGCACAGCCCAACTGCGACCAGCAAACGCTCGCAGGCCAAGCAGCCGCACTGCGTGCACTTCAAGCAGCGCAGCAGTGGCTGGGATTGGATGCAGACGTCGTGACTCGTGCCTTCGCCACACTCAACGCAAGATTCTGGGATGAATCCCTCTTCGTCTATCGAACACAAAGCTCCCCGTTCGAATGGTGTGTGTCTCCGCTCGATCTCGGAATAACCATCGATGCTCTTTCGCGGATGACCGATCAGCTTGCAGGCACTGACTTATCTCAACTGACTACAAGACTCCGATCGCACGTTGATCGCATCTTAGACGGCGTACCAATGCAACTATCAGGCAACATGACGGTCTCGCAGGATGACTCGATCCAAGAAAGTCGGCTCTTTGCTCCTGTGTTTGATGCGCGGGCCTGTTTCCAATCGAGCGTGCTAACCCAAGGCGCGGGCTGGGCGCAACCAGGAGACACCATTCGCTACACCGTCTCAGCAGAGAACATCACCGAAGAAACGTTCTATAACTTGCTGCTCGAAGACCTCCTCCCTGATGGTGTTACCGCCATCGCCACAGACCCTGTCGGCGAGCGGAATGACCCGTTGATACAGTGGCATTTCGACGAGCTGTTACCGTCCGAGGAGCAAACGTGGCAGATTCTTGCTCGCGTCGATGATGATGTCGCTTTGGGCGAGGTGCTAAAGAATTGCGCAACACTGACCTACACGAATGCGGCCGGAGAGCCACAGCCACCGCGCGAAGCCTGTGCTGACGAGACGATTCAAGAGCCCGAAGACGGGCTGTCGGATGCATTTGATACCGTCAGAGCCACGTATCGGACAGACGAAGCCATGCACTTGGCAACCTCGCTGGAAGCGTTGGCCTGCTTGTCTGACTCCGACTGGCAAGCCGCTGCGCTCGCTCACGAGCTTGCAGATGAGAATCTGGGCGTTCTCCTAGGGGGATCAGGCTTGGGCGTTCCCCTGGTTTTCGCTCCGCAATTCGTGAATGATGGCGACCCTCTCCGCAGCCTTGAAGACACATTGAACAGCTTCGCTGTCGCTGCCGGATTACCTGAAATTCCAGTATCCGGCGTATCGATCTTCCTCCCTTATGAGAGCGGAGTGCCCATTATCCAGAACGAATCCGGCTTCGCCGTAACAAGCGCCATCGTCACGCCTGCTGCCCTTGGTTGGACGTTGGCACGTGAGGCTCAATATGCAGTCTCGTGCACTCGCATCGACGATCCTCTCAATCGCTATCTGGTCGATCTGGCCCGCCTCACACTCGACAGTCAACTGACATGGATCTCAACGGCTATGATTCCTTCTGAAATAGGGAATACCTACTTACCTCAAGCCATTCGGGAGACTGTGGCAGGGGTCGATATCTCTTATGGCATCAGCGATAGGCAAAGCACTGTCTATGGGCAGTCCTCCCTTCTGATTGGGCTCCTTGCTGCAGCACAACCTGATGTTCTGGAGAGTCGAGGGCAGCGCCTTGCAGAGCAACTGGCAACCGAGACGTTCGAACAGCTGGTTCGCCATTGGGATTCAACGAGTCGCCTGTTTATTGAGCCCCTGGAGACAGATGCCGTGCCATCTTCGGTTCGATGGTACGATCAAGGCATTGCAGCCCAGGCACTGTCTTCCAGTCGAGACATCCTAACAAGAGACCGTGGCACAGCAGATGCCATCCTGGCAACCATGGCCGAAGAAGCAATCGCTCAAGGAGCCAAAATCCAAGCAATCGAGGAAACAGGCCGCCTGCTCATCTTAACCCTGGCTGGCAATGCCCTGAACGAAGAACGCTATCGCACGGCCGCCGCCAACGGGTGGGGCGTCCTCCTTGTGCGTGCAACGGAAGGTACAACTGGCAGCTATGTCTTCTCGCCCCAAGCCATTCGTGGCTGGGGACACACGCCGGGACAGATGG
>CAZKDW010000106.1:0-3240 GCA_964551625.1 uncultured Thermotogae bacterium
GCGCCTGCTGAATACACATTGGCACAATCAAAGAAGTTGATGCCCGCATTTCGACATCGACGATACATGGCGGCAGACGTTGTTTCGTCAGCCGCACCCCCGAATGACATCGTTCCGAAGCAGAGGTTCGATACGCGAATCCCTGTTTGTCCTAGCAATCGAGTATTCATCATCCCTCCAACAGAAAGCGACTACTCGCTCTTTGCGAACACAACTTCGCCTTCGATCAGCACACGCTCCACACGACTGTGGGCAACATCAAACGGATGTGCAGACAACACAACCAAATCGGCGTCTTTGCCGACGGCAATACTTCCCACGCGGTCATCCACTCTCAACATCTCTGCGGGCGTCAATGTGATCGCACGCAGTGCTTCGTCGTCGGACATGCCTTCGTTAATCGCTACAGCAGCATTTAGACGGATATAACGCACCGCAGAAAATTCGTCGGTCTGGATAGCCACTTTCACACCAGCTTTGGAAAGAACAGCTGCATTCTTGGAGCATAGCTCACGAAGCTCGTACTTCATGCGCGAAATCAGCACCGGCCCCGGGATGCACGGCACACCTTCTTCGGCCAGGATGTCGGCAATTTTGTAGCCTTCTGTGGCGTGAATGAGGATCAGATCAAGATCGAACTCCTTGGCCAATCGAATCGCTGTCATGATGTCATCTGCACGATGGGCATGGATGTGTGCGGGAATCTCTTGAGTCAGGATCTTGCCCAAGGCTTCCAGCTTCAGATCGACGTCGAAATGCTCAGGATCTTTGGCATCCTCAACGCCAGCGTTGAAATCGGCCACTTTCTGCTCGTGCTTCGCCTTCTTGGCGAGGTAGGCTTGGGCTTTGGTTAGGTACTCGCGAAGGATTGCCGCGTTCCCCATCCGTGTTGATGGCGTACGTTTCTGCTCGCCGTAAACACGCTTCGGGTTCTCACCAAGTGCCATCTTCATGCCACCGGGGAAGCGAACGAGCATTTCCTCAATGGTGCGCCCTCGTGTCTTGATGACAGCAGTCATACCACCCACTAGATTGCCCGACCCTGGGCCGGTTCCGATCGTGGTCACCCCAGACTCTCGGAGGTCTTGAAAGGCCTTGTCTTCGGGATGAATCGCGTCAATCGCACGAAGATGAGGCATGACGGGATCAGTCATTTCATTGCCATCAGAATGGTTCCAGCCAACGCCGTCAGCGAAAATACCCGTGTGACAATGCGCATCGATCATTCCCGGGATGACGTATTTACCAGTTGCATCCAAAACGTCAGCGCCCACTGGAACCTGAACATCGGCTCCTACAGCTGTGATCTTGCCGTTTTCGATAAGAATCGTTCCGTTGGTGATCGTTTGTTCGGGGGTAAGAATGGTAGCACCCTTGATTGCTTGCACGCTGGTTCCTCCTCGAGCTACGTAACAGGACACGGTGCCATGCAATCCGCTATGGCAGTGATATGGCACCGCCTCGTCGACAGGTGGTGTGAGTATATTTGGTCGCGACGTCACTCTCCATAAGGATATTCAGGCGCTTCTTGAGCAAAAAACACGCCTCGAGAATTCCTGCCTAGATCAACTCGGGAATTGGACCAGGCAGGATGGACTTTGGGATCGAGGCCTTGGCCGTCTTGTTGGGATCCACGAGCTGGCTAATGCCAATGTCCACGGCAAGACTTGTCAGCATATAGGCGTCCTCTTTGCTGAGCTTGCGAGCCGATTGAAGGAACAAGACAGCTTGCCGCGTCGCCTCTTTCAGAGCCTCCTCGATCGTGGGGAGAGAGACGAGAATGTGCACAGCATCTAGTGTCTCCACAATTGGCCAGTCAAGGCAGCGTCCTTCGATACGATCACATTTTACAGTGATCTGCGCAGCCACTTCGCAGGCAGACACGCAAACCTCACCATCGCCCATGACAGCATGTACATCGCCCATAGCAAGCATAGCCCCTTCCTGGAATACGGGAAGGTATAGCGTTGTCCCAACCCCGATTTCCTTGGTATCCATATTCCCACCATGCCGATGCGCTGTCCCCGTTGGGAATAAATCCGACTCAGATGCCACGCCGATAACGCCAATCATCGGGCGCGCCTTCAGGGCAAGATCGCCGAAATGGACGATGCCATCGCGAATAGGCAGGATACGCGTTGCGTGGACCTCGATTTCGTCCCCAAGGACGCCGAGGCCTGGTCCCGTCACAATGGCGCCCTGATCTTCCATGTCGATACGCGTGACTCGAACCACAAGTGTGTCTCCAGCCTTTATCCCCTCAACTCGAATCGGGCCAGTAGCGGGATTGACGCGATTGAAATCCAATCCTGCCAGGATGTCGGTTTCGATACGTACTTGACCACCGAGGGCATCAAGGGCATCGAAACAAACGATCTCTCCCACAGCGACGGTATCTGCAGGTTTTAGATCCGGTGTAAACGCATAAATGTGCTGGCTTGAAGGAATCGTCTTCATGAGTTCTCCCTACCACACCATCGGTACATAGCCATCTTTGATCGCATCGGAGATGGGGACACCAACGTATTCGATCCCACATCCAAGGTTTTGAAGCGCTTCAGACACGCTATATTTATCAGCGCAATACTTGCAGGCCACGGGCACCAATCCCTCTGCGATCATGTCCGCCACTGCCTCTCGCAATGCTGGATCTGTGGATACTTGTGTTTCCGATGGGCCAAACAGGAAGATTTTGACATCCGACATCCATCCCTGTTTGGAGGCATTTTTCGCATACATCAACCCCATTTCCAAAACGCGAGGGTCCCCGCTTGCCAGGATCACAGCCAGTTTGTCGTTCATAGAATCTCCTTTTGGATCCCATCACAGCTTCACGTTCAGAGTACATCATTTGCATCTTATAGAGATTGCTCTCATGCTTGATATGCACCAGGCTGGTTATGAAAGGGGAAGCAAGATGGAGAACAAAAGTCAGTTTTGTCACGAAAAAGGACTTCCATTCCTGGAGGCCCGATCACTCAGCAGGACGTATCAAGTTGGAGGTTCGACTGTTCACGCACTTCGATCTGTAGATTTCACGGCCAATCAAGGCGATTTCGTCGTCATTAACGGACCGTCAGGCAGCGGCAAGACAACATTTCTCAATCTCATCTCTGCCATTGATCGACCCTCTGAAGGCGAGGTCCTCATCAAAGGTGTCTCGACGAACTCGCTCTCCGAGAAGCAGCTTGCCCAGCTCCGCAAAGATAATATTGGTCTCATTTTTCAGACATTCAACCT
>CAZKDW010000106.1:3340-4898 GCA_964551625.1 uncultured Thermotogae bacterium
GCTCGCCGACAGATTCGTATTCGTGACGGCCGTCTCATAGAAAGCGAGGCATCATGACATGGTGGATCCCGCTTCGGAGCCTACTTAGAAATCGGAGGCGTACGGCCCTTTCTGTAGCCATCATCGCATTCGGCACGGCGATCTCACTGTTTGTCTTTGGCTTCTTGGAAGACGCAAGGTTTCAGATCCAAGCCACGACCGTCAATGAGTACGGAAACATTCAGATCGCATCACCACAGCTGTGGAACGACACAGCTGATGGATACGATTATTTAATCTCTCCAGAAACCCAAGCTCAAGTATTCGACCTGCTGAATCAACACGATAACATCCAGGGCACGACAACGCAGTTGCAATTTCCTGGACTCATTGCTGCGGGCAATCAAACACAAGTCGTTCGGCTAACGGCGCAGGTTCCTGGAAATGACACATTGAATATTGACGGCTTCATTATCGAAGGACGTCCGTTGCAACCATCTGACATCGCTTCAGTTTTGATGGGGCGTTCCTTGGCCAATCGACTCGGGCTCAAGGTCGATGATGTGGTGACGCTAACGTTGACCACTGTCAATGGAGCTTACAATGCAACACCTCTACGAATAGTTGGCATCTACCGATTCACATCAGAGCAAGTGGAATTGCAGTCGCTGTTCCTGCCGCAAGCGTTTGCGCAAATCCTTCTCAACACGCCAAGTGTCGATCGGATTGTCGTTAATCTCACTAGCATTGGGGCGACGGATTCGTCAGCTGCGGCCATTCAAAGCCAACTGGATGCTGCTGGTTTGGCGCTTGAGGTCCAAGTGTGGTACGAGCTATCTCCTTTCTATCAGCAGCTTGCCGGATTCTTCAACCTGTTGTTTGGATTCTTAACCTTGGCGGTCTTTATTCTCGTCTTCTTCATCATCCTCCAAGTGTTGACATTGGCTTTTCTGGAGCGAACACGTGAGATCGGCACGATTCGTGCCCTAGGCACAACGCGAGGACAAGTCCTTGGACAGCTTTTTGTGGAGAGCGTATGGCTAGCGCTGCTAGGCAGTGCAACAGGTGTCGTTGTTGGACTCCTCTTTGGCGCTGGCTTCAATGCGCTGGGAATCCTATGGCAACCACCGGGAACTGTTGAAGAGAGCGCTCTTGCAGTTCGGCTTTCTCTAATGGTCGTCCTGCCACCCTTTGGCGTCAGCGTCATCGCGACGCTGCTATCCGCCCTGTTCCCGGCCATACAAACCTCCAGGCTTCGCGTCGTCGATGCCCTGAGAGTCGATTAGGAGGCTGCCATGCAATTCAAGACATCCTTACGAAACGTATTTCGCAATCGCCGTCGAACGGCCTTCAGCTTGGCAGTTATCGTTGTTGGGTTTGTCGTACTCGCCTCAGTTCTTGCGTTTGTTGCCGAGGCTCTACAGTCGACGAAACTCTCACTAGCCGATGAAACAGGCACTCTCCAGGTGGCATCCGAAGGCCTGTTTGAGAACACATCCATTGGCTACGACTACCTCATACCTCCGGATCAGCTGGATCAAGTCGTGGAGATTGTGTCCAGCATGCCTGGTGTTCTCGG
>CAZKDW010000107.1:0-2538 GCA_964551625.1 uncultured Thermotogae bacterium
TAGGCTACGGCATCCCCCTCTAAGACAGTCAGCAGATGGTATACGAATGCACACTGTTCGGGAAGCAGTAAGAAGAAGCCAAGCACCTGGTCGCGAGTGAGGTGCGGCCATCGAGGCGACCCGTCTTGATGGCGGGCGTACTGAAGCAGAGCCATCAAGCCGTTGAGCTGCGGCTCCAGAGACCCACTCATTTCTGCGGGCAGTGTGCGATGATGCAGGATGTCGATGACAGTTTCTGCTTGGTTTCGAGAGAAACGGGGCGATGTCTCAAGGCGCTCGGCGCCATCATCCTGCTGGCGAGTGCCTAGCATGATTCCTGAGAGTTGGTCGAACAGGAACTCGCTTACTCGTGCTAGCAGGATCACAGAAGACGTCCAGTTGCCTGCTGCAAATACCTCCAGGGCTTCGCGTGCAGTCTGAAGCACAAGTTCGTCGATGTCAGGGCCAATGCGTTCGGTCAATTGCGCTAGGTAGCCGTCTACGTCGTGGATGAGGATGCGGCCGTCTTCCAGACACTGCGCTCCATAGTCTGTGACGTGGACAAACGGCAGGTTGAGATTGAGTGAGTTCTTTCCCGGGGCCAGCACGCCCTGAATCAGAAGCTCCCAAAGGACTTCCTGAAGTGCGAGGACGTCACTTCGCTCGTAGGAGTCAACGAGCTTTCTCAGATCATTCTCAATGGCATGGAAATGGGTCTGCGGTGTCTTCTTCAGGATCTCGAATACAACCGGTCTAAGCGTTTGCTTGTCCATGCCGCCTCTTTGGATTGAGAGTGTGCGACAGCTTACGAAGGATGCTGCCTACAGACAACTTCTCGCAGTTTCAGATTTACGTGACTGCGGGATTGTTCATCAAGTCGAACACGATGGTTGTCAACAGGCGAGTAGCGAATGCCAATGCGCGCTCGTCGATGTCATAGACTCCCGTGTGCGCGGGGAGTACACGTTCGCGAGCTGTGTCCTGATACCGAGTCCCGAAGAAGTCTGCACCGATTCCTATATTGGTTGCCAGTCCGCCGTTCTCTTGGACGCGCGTTATCATCTCAGTGAAGTCTTCGGATCCACCCATCTTTTCCATCTTATGAAAGGCCGTGTCGGGCATGCGAGATGCGATCGTCTGGACTCGTTGGGCCAATGCTTCGTCCGACGTGGCTGTTCCCGCGCCGCCCATCGTGCGAACGGACGATGTGCAGCCATGCATGCTTGCCGATGAATCAATGATGGCCATGGCTCGTTCAACCATAGAGGCGCACAGTGCTGAAGTCTCACCGCGCACCTCGGCAACAAGGGTGGATTCAGCGGGAATGACATTCCTCCCTGTCCCAGCGATTAGCTTCCCGACGTTGACTCGTGTGAATCCGTCACGATGACGGGGGAGCGCATAGAGATTGAGCACAGCGTTTGCTGCGGCCAGCATTGCATTCTTCCCCCCTTCGGGAGAGCCTCCGGCATGGGCTGGCGCGCCATGGAATGTGACGTCGAATTTCTGCGTGGCTGCGTATCCGCTCATGCCGGGGAAGATCTCGCCAACTGCACATCCTGTAACTAGATGATGGCCTAGCAGCAGATCGACATCATCAACTACGCCAGCGGCAACCATCGAGCGAGCCCCGCGCACGCCCTCTTCAGCGGGCTGGAAGATCAGCTTGATTGTTCCTCTGATCTCGTCGCGCAGCTGAGTAAGCAGGCTGGCAACACCAAGGCCGATGGCCGCATGCCCGTCGTGTCCACAGGCATGGCATACTGTCTCGTGGATCGAAGCAAATCCTTCGGCTGCTGGGCGATGTGTCGGATCGTCACTCTCCACCAGATCGAGGGCGTCCATATCGAATCGCAGGCCAATGGTTGGCCCCTCTCCATGGTGCAGAACGCCGACAACACCGGTGAATCCTCCGCGCATCGACTCAAGAAAGACTGGATCCGCGGATTCTCGTTGAGCGCGGACCCAGTGAGCTTCGAGCACGTCATCAGGAGGCAACCCCATGCGGGCCTCGGGAGAACAGACATCCTCTCCCGAGAGGACCTTAAATCCAAGTCCAGTCAGACGTTGAGAGATCAGAGACGCAGTGCGGAATTCCGTCCATCCCGACTCCGCGTGCTTGTGAAAGTTGCGACGGTCGTAGATCAATTGCGACTCAGCAGCCTTCGCCAACGCAGCAATGGTCGCATCAACGGCTTCGTTCATTTGATCCTCCTGATGTAGCCTACTGCATTTCTTGAACGGAAACCGCTCTAGCGAGCAATGGCCAACAAGAGTTTTTTAGAACTGCAGACTCTAATCAGGCGCTTGCGAATTCCTATCTGTAATTGCGAACTCCTATCTGAGTTCGGGGATGAACTGTCCGTCTTCGTAAACCAATTTGTCGTCTGCCCAAATCTTGCCGCCCTGAGATAGATCACAGATCATGTCCCAATGGATGGCGGACTCGTTGACGCTACCGGTCTCTGGCATTCCGCGTCCCAAAGCCATATGGAAGCTGCCACCGATTTTTTCGTCAAACAGGGTGTTCCCCGTGGCTTTCGTGATTCCGACGTTGGT
>CAZKDW010000107.1:2638-4817 GCA_964551625.1 uncultured Thermotogae bacterium
CCTGGCTTAACGCCGATGGAGTAATGGACCAGAACCTGTGCTAGTTTCTCGACTCGTGGATCGGGCATACGCATCTCCTTGACTTGTCCTAGCTGCGGCTTCAGACCGCGCGTGAGTATGTGCCTATGGGGAGGGTAGCGGTTCATCTGTCGCGGAGCAAGACGGGTTCTAGATCTCAATCAGTTCGAGATCACGGGCTGAGTCAATGGGGTGGGATGGAGATAAGAGAGCAATCCGCCGTTTGCCATCGCCGTATTCACTGGTCGTAAACAGTGTAAGACAGTGATCAGAGAAGGAATAGAGGGGACATGTTGGCTGATGCGAGCGGATGTGAATCGACACACCCAGTTGAGCCATGCGCTTGGCGAATGCCGTTGGCCCAAACGAGGGCCTCTTCACACCTTCACCAGACATCTGTGTATCCTTATCGACCCAATCGCCCCATGTGATGGCTCTCCACGCACTATCTCCCAATGAGATGCTGTTGATCCTATCTAACGAGGGCAGATTCGGGAGTCCGCCATGTGTGGCGAGGATGCCTGCAGAATGCCAGGCTGCGAGCGGAAGCTTTTCCAAGTGGTGGGATAATCGCTCGGATTGGTCGTTGCGAAGGGCATCCCAGAAGTCGGCAGGTTTGAAGTGGCAAATGCTGCGTGCTTCGTGGTTGCCCATCAGTAGATGAATGCTAGACGGAGTCTTGATCTTCTCTTCTGCGATCCGTGCGAGTGAGTCTGCAGAATGGGGCCCTCGATCGACAATATCGCCGAGGAATACGAGGACATGATCCGGGCTTGGATACCGCGAGAAGACGGTGTCTACGGCATCGAGATCTCCGTGAATATCGCCGACATAGACAATCGGTCTATCGTCAGGAAGGCGAACGAGGCGAGCAGCGTCTGAAGGGAAGGCGCTCCCTAGAAGCTCGATCAAGTGATTCGTGTTGTCTTCTCGCTTAGTTGAGTTCAAGTTGTTGCCTACCGATCGGGGAGCGCGTCGTGGGCGGTCTCAATGAGCGATACCTGTTCTCTGGGAAGCTCGCTTGCTCTTGCCTGAAGAAGGAGGCAGCGAAGGAAATTCCGGGCATTGACGTACTGGATATGGACGTGGGGTAGCTGGCCGGTGAAGCGGGCTTTCGGGACGACGAGGGCAAGCCAGTGTTCGATTGCATCCTGAGACAATACATCGCGCTTGAACAGCTTGAGAACGGCAGTTGCCATCCGCGCATCTTCTTCGTGTGCATAGACCATGCTGTCCGCTGTCATCGCATGCACTATAGCTTCCAACAGATGGACGATAGCTTCGGTCTGAAGCTCTGAGCACTGAACGAGCTGTCCGACAGCATCGGCTGCGTGGGCGATGCCATGTGCCCACCACTTCTCGTGGGAGATGTATCCGCGATGGTCCTTCTCTTCTCTAAGGTATCGGGCCAAGTCACGACTTGTTCTCTCGATCTCCTCTGGAGATAGGAAGGCATGTTTGCGATGCATATAGAGGGTGGGAACGAGCAGGAGAACGGCGAACGCTCGTAAGAATACGCTGTCGGATCCATCCTCCCCGATTCCCGAGAAGAGTGCGTTATCGCTGAGCAGCGCCAGATGGATTGCGCGGAGTCCCTGTGAATCGATGGCCTCTGAAACGATCCAACGATGGAGCGCACCGTATACATTGCGTTCGCGGAATTCGCCCTCGCTTTCCCCCAACAGAGGGATGGCATTCAAGACAAATTCTGTTGGCTTGACGGTCTTGGGAATGGCGTATTCGTTGGCTGCGATATCGAGAAAAGTCTGGCGAGTGGATGCATCGACCATGATGGCTCCTCTACTGACTGGGAATAGGTGTTAGATCATACGCGCGCAGATCGATGAGTTCGATCTGCACGAGCAGGACGAGTCATGCTTGTCGATATCTGCCTTATCAGGTGCCTAATTCCGATGTGCAATGGGGACAACGTGTGGCTGCAATGGCAACGGCAGATAGGCAGAAGGGGCAGTCTTTCGTCGTCGGAGCGGCTGCTTCTACAGGTTTGTCCATCCGTGCCGCAACGCGTACGAGCCAGAACATCACCAGGACAATGATGACGAATGTGACGAGGGTATTGATGAATGAGCCATAGTAGATGGCGGCGGCGCCCGCTTCTCGCGCTGCAGTGACAGATTCATAGACTTGGTCGGACAGGTTG
>CAZKDW010000108.1:0-4727 GCA_964551625.1 uncultured Thermotogae bacterium
TGTGAGCCCGAATTCAAAGATCCCTGATTGAACGGGACTATTCTGTTTCAGCCTCAACTGGGCCTTCAACGACCTCAGCTGGAACAACTTCTGGCACGTCGAAATCTGAGTCATCCAATGCATCCAGCTCTTCGGAAATCTCCTCAAGAGCCGCTTCCATTTCATCAAGATCTGGGAATTGGCCTCCCCCTCCGAAACGCAGCATCAGGCTTGCTGTCAGCCCGCCCAATGTGCGGGGCGGTCCAGCGAACTCGACTTCTTCGAATGTCCACTGATCTGCCAGTGTCCACAGAAATCCCAACTGGAATCGTGCCGACATCCAGGAAAAGGGCTTGGTTTCGAAGGCGATGTAGGGTTGTACGGCATAGAAATCTTTGCTCATGGAAGAGACGAATGGATTGGCAACCGCATCCTCGAATGTTTCAGGCACATCACTAACGAAACGCAAATCGAGACTGCCGAAACCAAGCAGCGTGCCGAGTACGACGGTGAACTCATCATCGCTTCTCACAGCCTTCTCCACCATCATGCCGCCATAGGCAAGACTGAATGAGATGCTACGGGATCCAGATTCCGAAAGTGTATCCCCTCCGAGGCCGAAGCCGCCGATGCGCAAGCCGTCAAGTTGTCCGCCATATCCGCCGCCGCCGTTGGCAAAAAGGACCTGAGTGACTTGTGGGTAATCGGCGTCTGTGATAGCGCTATTGAGATCCTCTAAATCAAGAAACAGTAGCGTTGGCATGGGGCCACCGCCTCCAATAAACAACCCAGAGGGCGAATCGTCGGCTAGTGTTGCGGACTCTGCGAGTCCGGCAAAGGGAACAAGTGTAAGTAGCAAGACAAGAAGTAGTGTGATCTTCATGAGCGGTCAGCCTCCTATATTCGAGTGGCTAGTTCTACTGCATTTGCCGTTAGCTAGCCAACCGGCCTTTCTCCTGCTGATCCATGAAGATTCTCGGGCTAGACTCCCGGGTCAGAGATTGCCAAGACTCTTACACAAGAAGAAAAGGGCGCCCAGAGAGGACGCCCCTTTTGAGGGAAGGTAGTGCGTGAAGCTGCTTATTCTGCAGCCAATGCCTCGACGGGATTGAGCCTTGATGCTCGCCAAGCTGGCAAGACGCCGGATAAGGCACCGAGCACGAACGAGAACACAAGTACGCCGCTGATGAGCCAGCCATCGATAATGGGTGTGAAGGAACCGACACCTAAACTTGGGCCGAGCAATCTCGATCCGAGCAAGCTGAGTGTGCTTCCTAGGAATAGCCCAAGAACGCCGCCGATGAGACCCATCAATCCGGAATCGACCAAGAATAGGGTCATCACCTGCCCGTCACGTGCGCCGACTGATTTGAGGATTCCTATCTCGCGGGTCCTTTCCAGCACAGCCGTGTACATCGTGTTCATCAGTCCCACGCCACCGACAATCAGTGCGACTGCAGCGATGCTGGCAAGAACCGTCTCGATGAGGCTAAGTGTCCCCTGGATCTCATCGGCAATTTCCTGAATGGAGATCGGTGTGCCTGAGGCCTCTTGCTGGCCGATGGCAACATTGATGGCATCCTTGGCTGCACTGATGGATGCGCCGGCTTCGACTCGCGTGATCGTCACAGAGGTCCGGGCTCGACCCGCAAGGATGTCTGTTGCCCGTTCGTTCAGTACGAACAGGGAATCATCTGTGTTGGTCAATCCACGAAGAACGAGGTCTGCCGATCCACTGGTTCCCAAGCTCTGGGACAGGCTTTGGCTACTCAACGCGGCGCCGTCTTCACTTTCTTCGGCCTCCGAGCTCTGACTGCTTGGTTCAAGGATGCCAATCACAGTGAAGGGGATGTTGGCAATGGATATGGAATCTCCCACAGCTAAGTGCAATGTTTCAGCAGAACGCGCTCCAACGATGACTTGATTGTCTGTTGTGTTGGTGAAGAAACTGCCGCTCTCGATTTTGAATCCTCCCAAGACAGAGGAGAACGAGTCAAGGAAGTCGAGTGAAGGAGATGACACTCGCAAGAAGCCGCTCGTTGTGCTCGTATTCACAGGTTGAATCTGAGTCCCAAGTGTTCCAGCTTCAATTAGCTGTGGAACTTGTGTGAGAAGCAGTTGTGTGTCCAGGCCAGGGGATGCGACAGATGACATTGCGTCTTTGACGCTCTCTGCCTGTCGTTCCGAAGTCTCACTTTCTGGTGTGGTTGCACCTAGATTCTCTGGAGAAAACGTCCCCGGAGTCGTACTGGGAGCGCTTGGCTGTGTCGTCGGCATGGCTGAAGGCATGCCTCCTCCAGCACGTCCTGCTCCCGAGCCAGGCACGTAACCGCCCGTTGAAGATCGAGCGGCACCTGCCGCCAAATTCGCGGGCGCGACCAAGATGATGTCGTAGCCGATGTCTTCAAACTGCTGAAGCACGGCTTCCTGCACGCCGGTTCCAATCGAAAGCAAAGCAACAACAGCGGTGACGCCGACGAGGACGCCGAGAATCGTGAGCCACGATCGCGTGCGCCGACTTTGGATATTCTTTAGCGCGAGTCGCAATAGATTTAGCTTCATCGTGCGATCTCCTTCACTTGCTGAGATTCAATCTCTCCATCGCGCAAGTAGACCAGCAAGTCAGCCATATCTGCGATCTCAGGATTATGGGTTACGACGAGAACGATCTTGTCGTTGTCAGTGAACTGCTGCAGGAGTTCGAGAATGTGATCTCCTGTCGTTGTGTCCAGATTCCCCGTCGGTTCGTCTGCCAGGATCATTGATGGATCGTTGATCAGTGCGCGGGCAATGGCCACACGCTGCTGCTCGCCTCCCGACAATTTGGACGGACGATGGGTCATCCGATCCTGCAGGCCGACGAGATCCAATGCTTCCCTTGCCTTGGCTTGGGCATGTTTCGTGGTCGAGTCTCTCAGCAGCATAGGTAGTGCCACGTTTTCGAGTGCTGTGAGATTTCCTACCAGGTTGTACTTCTGGAACACGAAACCGACTTCGGAAGACCGAAAATCGGCGCGTTCGCGGGACGTTAAGTCCGTGAGATTTAGGTCTCCATATTCAACATGCCCTGACGTGGGAATATCCAGACAGCCGGCCAAATGCATCAGTGTCGACTTCCCGGAGCCCGAGTGGCCCATGATGACGGCGAATTGTGACGGAGGAAGCTCCATGCTCACCCCGCGCAGGGCGCGAACCTCTGCCTCGCCCATTTGGTACGTCTTATATACATCGCGTAATACCAGCAAGATGGCCTCCTACGGCTCGTAAGTGAATTCAATAAGCTCGATCTGGCTGAAACTTCTCATCTGTTGATAGTCGTCGTCTGCTCCTTGCTCCGGCAACTCGTCTGATGTGTATTCAAGTTGCAGGTACGGGAAGAGAGGAAGGAAGTTGCGAAGACCAAGATCTGTAGGCATGGCCAGATTGACGCGGATGTTGGTGAAACTGGCGTGTGTATAGACAGCGAACACGACATCCAATCCTGCAATCGTGCCTGCGTCTCCTGCGACGAGGAATCCGCCATCAGGAAGAACATACTCACGATTGGGTTCGAGAACCTCGTTCTCCACAGCCGACAAGGGCGACAGGTCTACGGTTCCGCCAGAACTGGTCGGAACGCTGAACCCCAGTCCTCGCAACGGAATGCCGAAGAACGAGATGGTCACAGCATCCAGCGGAACGATGTTTGTACTGGAAGATTCGATACGATACATGCCATTGCCTTCAGGAATGATCTCTGTCGTCGTCACCGAGTATCCCTCGACACCCTCGCGAGATACCTTGTACGAGTACTTCAAGTATCCGCCCGTGTAGGCGCTGCCTCCGAATAGATCAACTTTTGATGAGGATCTATTTTCGTCTCCGGTCGGATTTTCGCCCGTTTGCGTTTGCGCCAAGCCTTCTGTCCCCCAGACCGATGCGAGTGCACCAATCAGGAGCAGGGCAACGGCAATTCGCAAGAAATTCGTTCGTTTCATCTATGGCCTCCTGCTGCTTGTCTTCATGAATTGGGAGAGCTATCACTCTCATACTGCGAACTATAGAGACAACTCTTGATGACGATTAGCCGGGCGTGTGGCAGAATTGTGAAGCTCGCGCTTGGTTGGCCGGAGATGGCGTTGACAGCTACTATTCCTATTATGTCAGCACGATATGGGCTCAGACCTTCTCTGCTACTTGTCTTGATAGCGTCGGTGCTTAGTGTGTTGCCGACTTATGTTGCGTGCGCACACACGGTTCTTCGCGATATCGAGTACGCGTCTGTCGATGGCATCTCGCTTCGTCTTGATCTCTATTTGCCCACGCAGCAGCCTGAAGAGCCAGTCCCCCTCGTCATCTGGGTTCACGGAGGCGGTTGGAGAGCGGGGACCAAGGACCAGACTCTCGCTCCGTCTGCGTTGGGCGAGGACTACGCCATTGCGAGTGTGGACTATCGATTATCCGATGTGGCCATCTTTCCGGCACAAATCCACGATATCAAGGCCGCTGTGCGGTGGTTGCGAGCCCATGCGCACGACTATGGCTTCGACCCGCAGCGATTTGGGGCTTGGGGATCGTCGGCAGGCGGCCACCTGGTTGCTTTGCTAGGTGTGACGTGTGGCAATCCAGATGTAGAGGGGACCGTGGGCGACTACTTGGATGAATCAAGCTGTGTGCAGGCTGTCTGCGATTTCTATGGACCAACAGACTTTCTCTCTCTCATGGAACAGCGTGGAGTTGGACCAATGCGGCGACCGATGGCCGAAGAT
>CAZKDW010000109.1:0-4620 GCA_964551625.1 uncultured Thermotogae bacterium
AAGCACAAAAGCCAGCGAGAGGAGTCGAACCTCCGACCTATGGTTTACGAAACCATTGCTCTACCACTGAGCTACGCTGGCGGTACAATCAGGGATTATAACACGGCGTGAATTGCCTTCAACCGGAGGGGGAATGGACGGACTATCTATTGCGGCTTCGCTTGGTGAGATAGCGCCACGAGTTGTCAGCGGCACCATTCGAACGATCTATCAGCCTGGCAAGGCCCAGTTTGTCCTGCGCATCTTCGCTGGCCAAGATGTTCGCTTAGTCATCGATTTCGCTGAGGCCAGCGCTCGTACAACCACTCACGATATTGAGAATCCGGTCAAGCCATCAACATTTGTCATGCTCCTACGCAAACATCTGAGAGGCGGACGAATAACAGCTTTCAGTCAAGCAGGTTGGGATCGTGTGATTACGCTCGACATCGAGCGGAGGGACGGGGCCGATCGATTCTCCTATCAGCTGATTGCCGAACTTGTGGGCACTCGCGGCAACCTTCACTTGTTCAAGGACGGCCTTTTGGTGCAGTCATTGCGTCTCGACAGAAGAAACTCGATTGGTAAGGCGTACGTTGGGCTAGCATCCCAAGGCAAGGCTGATCCTGGAGAGGTGTCACCAGAGCAGCTAGAAGCGTGGCTCTCTCAGGACGCGTCGTCGGGAGTGCTCGCACAGAAGATTGATGGTGTGGGACGCCAGACGGCTGCCGACCTGATGGCAGAGGCCAACGATAGCGACCTTGCGCTGGGCTTAAGCATTCGCCTCAAAGCCTTGGTCGCTACAGTTAGCAGGCCTCAAGCCTTCGTTGCTGAGGATGCGTCGCGGGCGACCTTCTATCCGCTCCCGTCTCCGGCAGTTAGGACGCAGGATTTTCAAGAAGCATTAGATCGTGTGAAGATCCACGTGCGAGAGGAAAATCTGCCGCCACAAGATACCCTGCTACGCGACTTGAAGCGAGCGGTTCGGGCACGCGAACGTACGATCGAGAAGCTGCTTGATTGGCTTGAGAACTCGTCCCAAGCTGATGCATGGCAAGCACAGGCCGATTTGCTAATGATCTATCAGTCTGACATTCCACGTGGAGAGGCTTCGGCTGTACTGACCGACCCCACAGATGGGCATGAGGTCACGCTTGCTCTGGATCCTTCGCTGTCGGCAATAGAGAACGCCCAATCCCTTTATAAGCGTGCCAAACGCATTCGACGTGGACATCCGCATGTTCACACACGGCTGAAGCGTTTGCGTGCAGAGCGTGTTCTTCTGCAGACAGCTCTTGAGGCTCATCAAAGAGACGAAGCCGTGGAATCCAAGACGCTAACGTTGCTGCCGAAGAGAAAGAAACAAGCGCCGCCACCCAAGAAGGCGGTTCCCTTTCGTCAATTTGAGGTGGGCGGCTTCCATATCTGGATGGGCAAGAGCGCACGTCAGAACGATGCCTTGCTCAGGGCAGCTTCACCGAACGATTTGTGGATGCATGCCAAAGACTACGCAGGATCGCACGTTGTCATTCGTGCGAAAGGACAAGAGCGCATTCCTGAAGCCGTCATCCAAGCTGCAGCCCGTCTGGCTGCCCTTCATTCGAAAGCCGGGTCTGAACGGCGCGTCGAAGTGACGATGACGCAGGTCAAACGAGTGCGTAAGCCAAAGGGAGCGCCTGCAGGCCTGGTAACTGTGCGCGACACAGATACACTCACTGTCGAATTACAGGAAGGAGAAACATGAATCTCGATACCATTCTAACCATTGCCTTGCAGTTGATCGCGATCTTCATGGCGATCGTGTTGCACGAAGTCGCGCACGGATACATGGCGTTGCGGCTTGGAGACCCCACTGCGCGAACGCTTGGGCGTCTGACGCTCAATCCGCTAGCTCATATCGATCCGATTGGCACTATCCTTGTTCCCCTTGTCTCGATCATTCTCTCTGGCATGGCTTTTGGATGGGCCAAGCCTGTCCCCATCAATCCTCGATATTTTCGCAACCCCTTTCGCGGCATGTTGTTTGTAGCACTCGCCGGGCCAGGGACGAATATTGCTCTTGCTCTGGGCGCAACCGTGATTGGCAGACTCTTCCTTACCATGGTCCCGCGAACCCTCAACATCGCGAATCCTTCATTCGGCGGCAACTTGGTGATCGCATTCTTCACGTTTCTTGCCTATCTGGTGATCTTCAACCTCTTCTTTGCCGTGCTGAACATGATTCCGATTCCTCCGCTGGATGGCTCTCGCGTGTTGACCTATTTCCTACCCACAGAAGGGCGTCGAATCATGCTCAGCCTGGAACGGTATGGCTTTCTTATTGTCATTGCCTTGCTCTACACCGGGTTGCTCAGTGGCCTGTTCCACGCGGCGCAAACCGTGGCGCAAGAACTGCTGGGCTACACGTGGCTCGTGCTTGCCTTCGCCTAATCTAGTAGGTCGCGGCATTGCCGTCTCTATCGGGGCTTCGTATAATTCCCCCATCTACAGAACCTCGGGAGTTGCCGTCTAACCATGAGTACCAAAGCTGATTATCAAATTACCGATCGCCAGGAGATTGAGGCGACCATTCAGGTCACGATTCCGGCGGCCGGCATTTCGCAACAGATTGAAGCTGTCTATAGAGAGTATGCCAGAGAAGTGAATGTGCCCGGATTTCGAAAGGGTAAGGTTCCTCGCAGTTTCCTCGATAGCCGATTTGGACGAGAGGTCTTCCTGCAAGAGTCGCAAGAGGAACTGCAGCGCACGCATTTGCCGATCGCACTGACAGAACTGGAACTGAACCCTGTTTCGACGCCGAAACTAGAGATCGTCTCGTTTGAGGAAGCAGAGCAATTCGTATTCACAGTTTCGTTTTCCATCCTCCCTGAGATCAAGTTGCCCGAGACCAAGGGTCTCGAAGTTGCTGTCCCCGCATTGAAGGCCGCCACAGAAGACGACGTGAAGCAAGCGTTGGATGATGTGCAGCAACAGTTCGGTATCCTTGGCGAGAAGGAAGGTACTGAAGTAGCTGATGGCGACCTGGTGCATGTGAAAGAGGGCGAGCAGGAGTGGGATACACGCGCTATGGATGAGAATCCTGTGACGGTCAATCTGATTGGCGCAGCCGTAGGTTCAACAGTAGAGATCAATGCTGAGCTTCCGGATGGCAAGCCACTGAAGACATCGCTTGAGATTGTCGGCTTGCGACAGATCATTCTTCCCGATGTCGACGATGATTTGGCGAAGGATGCTGGCTACGACGATCTGGAAGCACTGAAGAAAGATATCGAAACCAGAATCGCTGCGCGGCGCAAAGACCTCTATCAGCAATGGGTGGACTCGGCTTTGCTGCAAGCCCTGCTAGCGAAAATGGAGATTCCACTGCCCGAACCGTTCGTGAACGAACTTGTCGAAGAAGAAATGGAGCGGTTGCAGAAATCATTTGAGCGCCCCGAATCGAACCGGACATTCTCTGAGTATCTTGAGCACCGCGAAATGACCGAAGACGAGTTGAAGGAAGAAGTCAACACCTCAATTGAGGAACGCGTTCGGAGAGAACTTGTTTTGCAGCAGCTTGCGCAGGATCTTGAAGTCAGCATTGACGACGAAGAGCTTGGCAAATTGGCCGAACAGGACGCAGCTGAATACGAAGAAGATCCCGTGCGATTTACTGCCCGACTGAAAGCAGAAGATCGCTGGGGCGAGTATCGCGTCGGCAAGATGAACGAGCGCATTTTTGCCATCCTGACAGAAACCGCAACGATCACTGAGAAAGAGGAGGAGAAAGAGTCATGAGTGCACAGATCCCCTTTGTCATAGACCATAACGGGCAGTCTGAGCGATCGTATGACATCTACTCGCGTCTGCTGGAAGACCGAATTATCTTCCTCCGCGATGCGATCGATGATGACGTCGCCAATGTCGTCATCGCGCAGATTCTGTTCTTGGCAGCCAAAGATCCATCCAAGGATATTCGCCTGTACATTAACTCGCCTGGTGGCATCGTGACAGCCGGGCTGGCGATTTATGACACCATGCGATTTGTGAAGTGCGACGTGGCCACGATCTGCATCGGCCAAGCTGCCAGCATGGCTGCCGTTCTATTGACAGCAGGCGCGCCAGGCAAACGATCGGCTTTGCCCAACTCCCGCATTCTCCTACATCAAGCGTCGGGCGGCGCACAGGGACAGGCCACAGATGTGGAGATCCAGGCAGCCGAATTGCTGCGCATTCGTGACCTTCTGGTGAAGATCCTCTCCGACCATACGGGCAAGCAAAAACGAACCATCCAAAAGGATACGGATCGCGACAACTTCATGTCTGCCAAAGAAGCAGTCGAATACGGTCTCATCGATCGAATCATCCCGCCACGCGGGTAAGCACCTTCTCGCCGGCCGTCACCTCCAAACAGGCGATGACGGCTGGCGAGCTATCTTCATTCCCCAAGCACATGGTTTTCTGGACGTACAACCTGTCTCTTAAGCTGACCGATTCTATCGCCAGGTGACAGCTGCTCCTGTACAGTCGATCATGCGTACGGGAACATCTGATCTCCGTCTTCACCATGGCCGTGCTCCCCGTTGGCTCGTACCAGCGAATGACGAAGCTGGCGGGTTCCATCACGGACCTGATTGTGTTGGAGCATGGCGTCGCGGGCTT
>CAZKDW010000110.1:0-4615 GCA_964551625.1 uncultured Thermotogae bacterium
TTGGGTTGTGGAATCGATCTCCCCTCAGCGTAGCAGGAGATATTGATGTGATAGTCCTTCATGCTCGTAGCACTTCGTACATGCGCCATGTCCTTAGAAACGCGGTTTGCAGTCCAGCCTGCTTGCAGAGCTCGTTTGCCGTTATTCAATCCAGCGTGCGATGCCAGTTAACGGGGACTGTCTTCACCCCATTTGAGTAGATGGAGTACTTGCCGCCTTCGCGCAGGAGAGAAACCATTCTGTTCAAGGTGCCTCACCAGATCACGGCGTTTGACCGACATCTATACCTTGATCGCAACCTGCTCGCAGAGGGCTCCGCCCAGTGGGCTCTCTCTTTTTCCCTCTCGATAGGCCAAGATTATCTCGTACAGCGCGCCCTTGAGTAGCGCTCGACACTCCTCTAAGGTTGGTCCCTCGGTGACGACTTCGGGCCACTCGACCAATTGCCCCATGTACCCGGAGCTGATCTTTGTGTACTTGGCGGTATACGTGTTCGACATCCTCGTTCTCAGCCTCCTCGGGCTGCGGTCTATCAATGATTGTAGCACGATTGGATGGTGGTTGCGGAAGCCGCTTGAGTAGTTGAGGTAACCCGTTCTTCAATCCCCACCTGGAAGGGCGAGGTCAGTCAGTATGACTTATGGGTTTCAGTCTCTATGTGTAGAAAGAGTAACGACGCCGTCCTTTCTGGGCGACATAAGCTATTCTGATCCTTCTTTCTCATTGCCGACAGGTTACTCCCCAGGAAGCTTTCGCAGTACCCGGCGGAGCGTCTTACTGATGCAAAGAGCTGTAGTCTCTGCTACTCTGAAATTGCTTCGAGCGATAGGGTCTCAGCAAGTTCATAAGAAATAACCTTCCACGCCTTCCCTTCTTCGAATACAGATGTGTAGGCATCTTCTTCATGCGCTCGAGCTATCGTCTTATTGGCTGAGAGGTCAGCAAACTCGTCTGCGACTGCCCGTAGACACTTCAGTTCCAATTTGGAGAGTTTGTCAAGCTCCAGATTTCGCGCTGGACAATACCGTTCTCCGACAAATTCATCTCCATCTCGCGATTCAAACGGGACCTCGGAAATTGTGAGGACTTCGCTTTCGATCATCTCCTCGAGAAGAAGATTGAAGTGTCGCGGCACTGGCCCCAGGAGAGCAGCCTCATATATGCAACCGGTTATGGAGCGCGCTTGACTCTTGAACGCTAAGAAGTCAGCATACCATAGTAATTTTAGGGCCTTTGATTTGTAGAAGTGTGCGACATTCTGGGCAAGAAATATGGCAACTTGATGCGCCTTCTCCAAGTTCAGCCTTTGGTGCCCGTTAGAAGCACTGGGTTCGCCAGAATCGAGAAATGAAGCGAGACATTCTCGCAACGAATGCCGATGTTTCGAGTTTTCTAGACTCTCGATGCGATCCTTCAGATTCTCCACAACATCAGGCTGCAGGCCATCAGCCCTCTCAAGAACCCTTCGAAGATTCTCGGGAGCTTGGAGAAGCCTAAGCAGCTGGTCGTGGCCTCGAGTTTGGATCGCTCCATTCTCATAACGATTGACAGTTACCTGTCCCCAACCCAACAGCTGGGCTAGCCCCCTCTGCGTGAGACCATACCGCACGCGCATTTCCTTGATCTCGGCTACGGTGAGCAAGTCGTGCTTGCGTCTGTAGGCATCGTATGCTCTGGTGAGATTCTGCTCATCGAGTCGCTCGACAAAGACATCCTCATCACACTCCAAACAAACGGCCACGTTCGATTCGACTTCGATCGCGTCTCCCCTTACGTTGAAGGACTCGCGTCGTTGATCGATGCGAACGTCCCTCTCGTCTCTGCAATTTGCGCAATACTCCGTTGACATAGCGAGCCTCCTTAGCTGACGTCTTCTGCGAATGGGTACAGAATCTTTCTTTCTGCGGCGTGGAATGAGAAGCAGATTGCCTTCTCACGTTTCGTATCGATGAGGAGTTTGATGTAAACCTCTCTGCCTCCGATGGGCACGCCAAACTCACATACCTCTTCATCGGCCCTCTCTCCTGGTCCGACACCCTTGTAGTAGGCGGCGGGTGTTAGGCCTAAGATGATTTTCCTCGACTCAGAGGGCATCATGCCCAACTCAGCGAGAGTTTTCAGATAGTTCTTTCTCTGGAAAATGACGAGTCCGTCTCTTGACGCAAACGCCTTAAACCGCAAGAGAAAGTCGACAACCAACACATTCTCCAGATTCGTGGTGAACTTCACCATGCCGCAATGTATCATTTGATACATTGCTTGTCAAACCCAAACTCTTATAGAGCTGTCTTTGGACGCCAGTCTTGGATCTTGTACTCGACCAGTGCCTACTGATCTGCTTGCGCTCCTGGGGTTTGGGCGAGGCCGTCGGTGATGGCTTGGAGTTCTTCGAGGGCGGATTGGATGTGGAAGTCAGCACTCCAGTTGTTCCAACAGAGTATGGCATTGCAAGACTTGACCCCACACACGAGGATTGACATCGTGCCCAGTATGACATATGGTAATACCGGTGATGACGCATGCCAACTGCAAAAGTAGCTATCAGCATTGAGAAGGCGACCCTTGAACAGCTCGATCGTCTTGTTCACGACAACGTGTTCCCAAGCCGGAGTCGAGCAATCCAGGAGGCAGTCGAAGAGAAGCTCTCCCGCTTGAAGAAGACCCGCCTAGCTGAGGAATGCAGCAAGCTTGATCCTGACGCCGAGAAGGCAATGGCGGAAGAGACATTGTCAGAGGAATTGAGCCAATGGCCGGGATACTGAGAGGTGAGATCCGATGGGCCGATCTAAATCCTGTGCGTGGACACGAACAGGGGGGAACCCGCCCTATCATCATCCTGAGTCATGATATCTTCAACGAACGATCGGGCACAGTGATCGCTATGGCCATCACCAGCCAACGCCAGCGCGCTGGATTTCCACTGACCCTAGAACTTGAGGCAAACAGTCTACCGAAACGCTCTTGGGTCAAGATCAGCCAGATCCGCACGCTGTCTGTGGAACGGATTGGCGAGTTGATTGAGATGCTGCCACCGGAAAGGCTTGGCCAACTGATCGAAGGCCTAGACGAGATCATTGGCTAGTTGAAGGGACACAAACCTTAATTCGCAAGAGTCAGAGCTTCCAGCTATTTCAGACTACTCCTTCCTGTATGCCGCCTGTCTGTTGCGGTTGCTATGCGGACAGAAATATCGGTGTGCGTTCCCTGAATTGCGGCAATTAGACTGCTCGTGGAGCCCGCGAAGACATGGCAATTTAAGATCCGACCCCAAACACTCTGTGGGTGATCTTCTCCATGTGCACATCCTACGCGGAAACCGAGTAGATCCAGCTGCGTACCGAAGCTGGGAGATACGAAGGATGGCGATCTGACCCTGCAGCACTCCGCCGAATCCTAAGAATGAAAGCTTGACTGCGGGAGTCGACCCTGGAATCACAGGCAAAGAGGGATTATGGTATACGTCCCTGTATTCCCGGAGAAGTCAATCGGCGATGTCGAGATGTCAAGAATCTAGCCGGTCTCGAAATGGAGAGCAAGCCCAGTATGACACGAAAGGGAAAAGAGAACGTGAATGATTCGGCCTCATTGCCATCGGGTGTGACGATGAACGACAAGAACTCTCTAGAGGGAAAGAACTCCGAGCATCAGACTGGCGGTGTGTTCATCGGCGAGGGCACGCGGATAAGCATCCCAAAGGGCGGACTGACAATCCGCATGGATAGTGACGGCGAGTTGATTGTCGATCCGGTAACGGTTCATGTTCAATTTGACACGTGGCCAATGTGGCTGCAGCTTGGATTGGAACATCTAGCCGAAGCCAATCGCAGGCACATTGCGGTTCTTGACACCTCTCCTGGTTTGTATCCCAAAGAAGTTGGCCGCTCTCTTGAAGCGGAATTCAAGGCAGGCATGCAGGCAATAGTGGCGGGGGGGATCGCCATTGATGCGTTCTACGCTGCGGTGAAGGAACGAATCGACATCCCGGAAAAAACAAAGAATGCATGGAGAGAGAACCGCACGGCTCGGGACAGGCAAATCGCTGAAGTGATGCGCCTAGCCTTCAATATGGACTCGAAAGGGGTTGTGCAAGTACAGCAGCTACTGAAGGAGATTATGCGCTTCCGTGGTTGGGCAGTACACCCATCCGCTCGATCCGCAGAGCCGGTCCAGCACCCGGAACTGGGTGTCGGGGTTGAGTGGCGTTTCGTAGCATTCGGGTTTCAGAACGCACAATCAGCCGTGCGAGTGAGTCTGGCTCTCATTGCCCAAATGCTCCCGAGATCTCGGAAGAAGTACGCCCAGCTTGATGAGTACTGCCGCGCTGTCAGTAGCCGGATTCATCCCTTGGTGAGTGAGTGGGAAGGTCTCTACGGCGAGCTTTTCAGTCGTAGTGATGCCTCAGAGGGAAAAGGCCAATAGCCCCTAACAGATGAGGAGGAACAGGGAGTATTGGGTGCACCCCTGGAGTAGAAGGGATGCACACCTTCTTTCATGCAAACGCGTGCGGAATTATGGTATGCGTCCCCGGGATTAGGCGGCAACCTGGTAGATCGCGGGCCTGTACTTGGGTTGTGGAATAGGTTTGCCTTCAACGCGGGCTGCCTCAAGCCAAGCG
>CAZKDW010000111.1:0-4495 GCA_964551625.1 uncultured Thermotogae bacterium
ATTATCGGGAGGACAACGCCAGCGCGTTGCTGTTGGAAGAGCGATCGTTCGAAATCCTAAGGTATTTCTGTTCGATGAACCGCTGTCGAACTTGGACGCCAAGCTCCGAGTTCAGATGCGTACCGAGCTGGAAGAGCTCCATAGCCGGTTAAAGACGACGACAATCTATGTCACGCATGATCAGGTTGAGGCCATGACCTTGGGAGACCGAATTGCTGTCATGAAGGACGGCGTTATCAATCAGTATGCCTCCCCCCAAGAGACCTACTCCACTCCAAGCAATCTGTTTGTCGCCGGGTTCATTGGTAGTCCGGCGATGAACTTCATCCGGGCAACAGCTTCGTTCGAAAACGGGCAGACGATTCTCAGTGGCACGAGCTTTCGTATTGCGTTACCAGCAGAGCGGTCTAATGAATCTATCGTGGGTGAGGTTCGAGTTGGCATACGCCCTGAGGAATTGGATGGTCCCTGTTCCACGGCTGACAACACACTCGGCTTGAAGGTTGCCGTCAAGGAGCATTTGGGGCACACGATGTTGGTGTATGGATACATTGATGATGCCCAGATTGTTGCTAGCCTCGATCCTCATAGTCAGGTTGAGGTTCATTCGGATATCTTCCTATCCGTGAATACTGAGGCCCTGCATATCTTCGATCCGGAAACCGAAGCTATGCTGACGTAGCCGCTGCTAAAAATGACGAGGCCTGGGAATGCCATTCGCTTTCCCAGGCTCTTTTCTTTTCTCTATCCCACGACAAACTTGCGCTTCATCGATTGATCCCGCGTAAGAGCAGGAACACAGCAGCAGCCACACTCAGCAAGCCGATGAGAAGGAGCATCAAGTTAGGTTGTGATCCTTCTGAAGTCAGCTCTGACGCTGTTGGTAGCAGGAAGCTATCGAGTAGATGACCATCTGTAAGCTCGAAGGTCTCTTCTGTTGCCAGGGCGACAGATACGACGTCCACAGAGATGCCTTCGGGAGCTGCCGTGACGCGAAGATAGAAATTGTACCCTTCGATTGCGAGAAGCGATTCTGGGACATGCGTTTCGGCAAGCCCTCGTGGAACAGCTCCCCCGCCACCAACGACGAGATAGGTAATGCCGTCTGATTGAAGGCGCTCGTAGTTATGCGCATGCCCATTGATGACCAAATCTACGCCCGTCTCCACAAAGATCGGATGGTAGATCACATCAAGACTGTATCCGCTTCCGTGATAGGCATCTGACGAGTACACAGGGTGATGGAACATGACAATCTTGTGGAGTTCGGGACCTGAGAGATGGGTTCGTGCCCAGTCTTGTTGGGCGATGTAATCCGTCGCTCTTGTTACATTTGAGTCCAAGCCGACGACCACAACGTCACCCCAATGGAAGGCCCACCACCGTTCATCCCGCTTACCATCGCCTGGAGGGAAGACGAAGTTCTCGTAATACGATCCGTGATTCTTTTCGTGGTTCCCTAAGACTGGAATGAACGGCGCTCGAAGCAGCATCGTCGAGAAAGACTCAAACCAGTTGTCCCAAATTGTGCGGCCAGGGGTTTCTACGAGATCCCCTGCATGCAGGATGAACTCAAATGGCATGGGATCCGCAGCGATCGCGTTACCCACTGCTGCGAGACGATTCTCTCCTTCCCACTGCCATTGAGTGTCGGCAAGGACGGCAAATTGAACCACCTCGCCAGGCAGCGGCGCGGTTGCGAAATGTCCCAGAGGGCTGACCACATCGCTATCAGGCGTCTCTAGAACCACCTGATAGACGTATTTCGTGTCTTGCTCAAGAGATGACAGAATCACGTGCATGGGGTCAAGGTCAGCGTCCTCTTCGACAGGAACAGGGAATGTATGAGTAAAGGCACCTGTCGCCTCATAATCCGTGCGAACGTCATAGTCGATTCGAGCTGGAACCAAGTCGGAACTGAGCCAGCTAATGGCCACGGTTGTTTCGGCAGGAGCCCCAGAGTAAGGACCGTGGATAAACGATGAGCCAGCGGCTGCTCCAGCAACCAGGATCAGGGCAATCAGGATTCCAACAATCGTTCGCATGGTGCCTCCTCGAGCCGACGAATCACGTGCCAAATCGTGCTAGGTTCGCGCGTTAGCATACTGGAAAAGAACAACAGCACACAGCCTCGGGAAGGCAGCGCCACATCATCTCCACACTGCTTATCAGAATCAGCCTCAGCTCCGGCTATTCAACTGGTCTTAGGTGTCAGTCCGTCTTGTGACAGATACCTTCGCAGTATCCTGTGCCGATTGCTTCGCCAATTCTGTAATAGCGGTTATCCAGCGAATAAATGATGGGATCAAGCTTGCTTAGGTCTGCCACACGCTTTTTCCCGTCCACTGTTTGTACGAATGGGGCTGAGACATAACATTCGACAACCTCGGCAATGAACAACCGGCGATGCTTGATCTGAGTAACTTCAAGTACACGGCACTCTAGGCCCAAAGGACACTCTTGGATCATCGGAACCTGCGTGTGCTCGCCCGAGAAGAGCGTGAATAACGAGCCCTTGTCTGCGTCGCGGCCTGACACCATGCCGCAATAGTCGGTCAATGAGAGCATCTGCGTCGAAGGGAAGTTGATGCTGAAGACGTGCGTGTTGTCGATTCCCTTTGTCGTGTGATGGTCTACACTTAGAGAAATGGTAACGAGTGCAGGGTCAATGCCCATCACAGCGCAATCGCCGACTTCCGTGAAATTGGCTACTCCGTCAACTGTCGCACCTACCAACACAATGGGAATCGGATAGACTAGCGGAACAGCGCCTAGCTTAACTTTCGACATGGAATCTCCTGGGTCGCTGGTTTCATGGTTCAATGATAAACAGATTGCGTTGCACTGTCGTAACAATCCGTATATGGCAATGGCAGCGCCTGGGACTAGAATCCTCCAGCTACACCCAATCCATAGGGAGGATTAGAAATGGGGCAATAATGGAACATGCAAATGATGTAGAAGGTCGTGATTTCATTCGGCGATTTGTCGCCGAGGATTTGGCTGAGGGGTTGAACGAGAGCCGTGTGCATACGCGATGGCCGCCTGAACCGAATGGCTATATCCATATAGGTCACGCAATGAGCATCTTGCTCAGTTATTCCGTGGCTCAAGAATTTGGTGGCAAGTTCAACTTGCGCTTTGATGACACCAATCCAGTAGCCGAGGAAATCGAATTCGTCGAAGCCATCCAGCGTGACGTAGCGTGGCTAGGCGCTGATTGGGCAGACCGGCTGTTCTTCGCATCTGGATACTTCGAGCAGTTGTATCAGTGGGCCGAGCATCTCATCCGAGAAGGAAAGGCCTATGTCTGCGATCTGACTGCCGAACAGATTTCCGAATATCGCGGGACTTCGGTTGGCGAAGGCGATCGCACGGTTACGCCTCCTGGTAAGGACAGTCCCTATCGAGATCGATCGGTTGAAGAGAATCTCGATTTGTTCCACCGGATGAGGGCCGGGGGATTTCCAGACGGTACAAAGACACTCCGAGCCAAGATCGATATGCTTCATCCCAACCTCAACATGCGGGATCCTGTTCTTTACAGAATTCTGCACGTGGAACACCACCGAACTGGCGCTACCTGGTGTATCTACCCCACTTATGACTGGACGCATGGCCAATCCGACGCAATTGAGGGAATCACTCACTCGTTGTGCACGCTCGAATTCGAGAATCATCGCCCACTCTATGACTGGTTCCTCGATAATTTGCCTGTCCCGCATCGTCCTCGCCAGATCGAGTTTGCCGCTGTGGGCATTGGCTATACGGTATTGAGCAAGCGCTACCTCAGACAGCTTGTTTCTGGCGCCCATGTCAACGGATGGGATGATCCTCGATTGCCAACCGTAGCTGGATTGCGACGCAGAGGCGTTACACCTGAAGCCATCCAGGCATTCGTCAAGGGTATTGGCGTCACCAAGAGCGAAGGCATGATCGAGATGGCGTATCTAGAGCACCACATTCGCCAAGACCTGAATAAACGGTCTCCGCGAGTCATGGCCGTGCTGAATCCCCTGAAGGTTGTCATCACGAATTACCCCGAAGGCGAGTCAGAGATGCTAGAGGCCGTCAACAATCCGGAAGACCCATCTGCTGGCGTACGATCCGTTCCTTTCTCGCGCGAGCTAGTTATCGAAAGAGAAGACTTCATGGAGGATCCGCCAAAGAAATTCTATCGCCTTTCGCCAGGGCGTGAAGTAAGACTGCGCTATGCGTATTTCATTCGCTGCGAAAGCGTTGTCAAGGATGATGATGGCAACGTCATTGAGCTTCACTGCACGTATGATCCGGCAACGCGTGGCGGCGACGCTCCTGACGGGCGCAAGGTGAAGGCAACGCTCCATTGGGTATCGGCTTCTGACGCGCTTCAGATCGAAACGCGACTCTATGAGCATTTGTTCAGTGTGGAGAATCCATTCTCGCCTCCAGAAGGGCAGACGTGGCTGGATACCCTCAACCCGAATTCACTTGAGGTCCGCACCCATTGCTGGAT
>CAZKDW010000112.1:0-4440 GCA_964551625.1 uncultured Thermotogae bacterium
CTGGGGAACGAATCCCTTGCCCAAGGTGCAATTGACGCTGGTCTTTCCGGAGCATATGCCTATCCAGGTACACCTTCGACAGAGATTACTGCCTATATTCTGAGGAGTCATCAGGCAGCTATGGGCGACATCTCATGTGCGTGGACAGCCAATGAGAAGACGGCGATCGAAGCAGCTCTTGGCATGAGTTACGGCGGCAAGCGGGCGATGGCCAGCATGAAACATGTGGGGCTGAATGTTGCCGCTGACCCGTTCATCAATTCCGCGATTTCAGGCTCTCACGGCGGACTCATTATCAATGTCGCCGACGATCCATCGATGCATTCTTCGCAGAACGAGCAGGACTCGCGCGTCTATCTGGATTTAGCCATGATGCCCTGCATCGAGCCTGCTGATCAGCAAGAAGCCTATCGCGCACCAGCTCTTGCCTTTGCACTGTCAGAGAAGTATCGCATTCCGGTCATGATTCGGCTGACTACGCGACTGTGCCATTCTAGGGCCACAGTGACTTTCAGCGACTCACAGGATCGCAACGCGTTCTCGCTACCCGATGATCCGAAGCGATTTATCCTGCTGCCTTCGCTAGCACGCAAGAGCTATGCCAAGCTGCTGGATCGGCAAATCGATTTCGTTCGCGAATCCGAGGCAAGCCCGTTCACCGAGTATCTGGATGGTTCAGATCGCTCAACGGGAATCATGGCCTGTGGGACCGCCTACCACTACGTCCGCGAAATCGTGGGCGAGGATTGCCCTCACCCGATCCTCAAGATCGGGCAGTATCCGCTTCCTGAAGCTCTCATCGAACGCATGATGTCAGAATGCGATCGCATCCTGGTGTTCGAGGATGGTTATCCGTACTTGGAAGGTAAACTGCGCGGATTTCCTCTTCGAGAGAGTCCCGTGATCCACGGCAGGCTCTCCGGCCATTTGCCGCGCACGGGCGAGCTGAATCCAGGATTCGTCGCCAAAGCCTTCGGCCTCGAAGGACCTGCGCTGAATGCCCCCTCGACGATTCCCGCATCCCGGCCCCCGGCACTTTGTCCTGGCTGTCCGCACGGAGACACGTGCAATGCTCTCAACGCTGTGCTCAAGTCAGACGATGTAATCGGCAAGCTATTCTCGGATATCGGCTGCTATACGCTGAGTGCACTGCCGCCCTATGAATCGGTCGATACGTGTATCGAGATGGGCGCATCGATCACTATGGCCAAGGGCGCCTCGCAGGCGGGGCTTCATCCGTCCGTCGCCTTGATCGGCGACTCAACATTCACTCATTCGGGAATGACGGGATTGCTCGATTGCGTAAACGAAAACGCCAATGTAACCGTCGTCATTGTCGACAACCTTACGATCGCCATGACGGGTGGCCAGAAATCGTCTGCCACGAATCGACTGGCGGATATTTGTCGAGGGTTGGGCGTCAACCCAGAACATGTTCGCATCATCACTCCCTTGCCCAACAAGCACGAGGAGAATGTCGACGTATTGCGCCAGGAGATTGCCCACACGGGCCCATCCGTTGTGATTGCCGTTCGCGAGTGCATCCAGACAGCGCGACGATCACGCTCGAAAGGGAGTTCATCGTGAAACAGAACCTCATTCTCGCTGGTGTTGGAGGACAAGGATTGTTGGCTCTGGCTGCTGTGATCGGTGAGGCAGCCCGATCGCTAGACCTCCATGTGCTCCAGGCAGAAGTTCATGGTATGGCTCAACGCGGTGGCGTGGTCCAAAGCCACCTGCGCTATTCCGATGAACCCATCCACTCCGCCTTGGTACGCGAGGGAACTGCCCATCTCGTTCTGTCCCTGGAACCCATGGAAGCACTGCGTTACATGCCAATGCTAGCTCCAGGCGGAGCCGTCGTCGCCAATGCTGTCGCGTTCAAGAATATTCCCAACTACCCTGATGAAGGGGTAGTCGAGAAGGAGATTCTTCTTCTCCCCAACCATCGGCTCATCAATGCCGTCGAGCTAGCGAAAGAGGCAGGCGCCATACAGGCTGCAAACATGGCTATGCTCGGCGCTGGTGCTCCGTTCCTGCATCTGCCTCGCGAAGTCCTGGAGGCGAGCATTCGCACTGTATTCGCCGGGAAGTCAGAGGCAGTAATCGATACCAATATTCGTGCCTTTGGTCTAGGGCTTGAGGCATCGGAGGAAGCTGCGTAATACGGGCCCTCGCGTCATCATTGAGCCTCCCTCGATTTGTTGGATACCGTCGTTTCGGAAAGTTGCTCCATCTTGACCGCCAGCCGTCTGGTGCTTGTTCTCCCGGCTGGGGCAGGCTAGTCTGTACCCATAAGACAGGATGAGGGAGGCTTTAATGTTCTATCGATCTAAAGTTATTCTTGTAGTGGCACTCGTCTTCGCTATCGGTTTGTCACTCTCTGCTGCGCCGGTTCGCATCGCGCTGTTCACGGATGCTCATGCTCACGACACGGACTCTCCAACCGAAGGCAAGGTCATGACCAACTACGCTGAACGGTTAGGCACATTCGTTGAAGCGGCCAATGCTTGGCCAGCCGACATTGCCATCGAACTCGGGGACCTTGTGAATGGGGCTTTTGTTATGGGACCCGGCTATGGCGATCCGACGAGAATACCAAGTATTCTCGAAGCCGCACTTGCCAGCCTATCAGAATTAGATGCGCCGATGCATTATGTACTCGGCAACCACGATCTATATGACCTATCCAAGGTCGAGTTTCTAGCAACCATCGGACAGGAAGAAGCCTACTACAGTTTTGACCTCGAAGGCTTCCACTTCGTGATCATCGACGCCGAATTTAACGATCCGGATGAATCGGACTTTGATCATGTCTTTATGCGCGTCAAGTGCCGTATCCCTGTTGCTGAATTGGAGTGGCTTGCCAATGACTTGGCAGCAACCGACTTGCCCACTGTCGTCAGCATTCACCAACCGTTGGACGCGGAATTCGACCCCAATGCAGGCGGTCCGCCCGTCGTCAACAATGCTGAGGTCCGTCAGATCTTGAGTGACTCCGGCGTGGTCATCGCGGTCTTCCAGGGACATGATCACACCAATGTGTATGCGGAAATCGACGGTATTCACTATGTCACATTCGCGGCCATGGTCGACCATACGGTGCCAGGGCCCGCAACGTGGGCTCAGATCTCCCTTGATCTTGAGACTCGTACGATTTCGATCGACGGCTTCGGTCTGCAAGACGATTACGAATTGGGCTTCTAGCCAAAGCCTCTCGATTCATACAAAGGAGATCGCGTGATGAAACGATCCTGCGCAACGCTCATCCTGCTGCTTGTTGTGGCCTACGCAGCCTTTGGAACAGGAGATGACGTCATCCGTTTCGGCCTCATCACAGACACACATGCGCATGATCTAGATTCGCCATTCGAGGGCAAGTGGATGTCCCACACAGCCGAGAGGCTGTCCGCCTTCACCCTCGCAATGAATGACTGGTCACCCGACTTCGTGATCGAGTTGGGCGACTTCATCAATGGCTGGGTCATCCTGGGAGCAGAGCCCGGAGACCCAGCTCGTATCCCCGATATTCTGGCGTGGACAGATGGGTTGTACGACGAATTCGACGGCCCTTCCTATCACGTCATCGGCAACCACGATCTCTACAACCTCGACAAATCCCAATATCGCGACATCCTCGGACTGGAGGCGACGTACTACAGTTTCGATGTAGGCAGCTACCATTTCATCGTTCTCGATGTGCAGTTTGCTGCAGACGGATCGGATCTCCAAAACACATACACAGGAGTCGCTGGCTTCGTCCCCGAGCCTGAGTTCGAGTGGCTGCGTGCTGATCTCGCTGCGACAGATCAGCCAACGATCATTTGCGTTCATCAACCGCTCGATGAAAGCGCTGAGGAAATCGAAGCATGGGGTCGGCCGACGGTTCTCAATCAAGACGCATTGCAGGGATTATTCACGGAAGACGGCGACGTCATTGCCGTATTGCAGGGACATGAACACGTCAACGATCATCAAGTTATCGATGGTATCCACTACATCACATTCGAGGCGATGGTCGACCAAGGGACACCAGCCACGTGGGCGCAGATCAGTCTAGATCCCCTATCGCAAACCCTCGTCATTGAAGGATTCGGTGTGCAGGAAGCCTATGAGTTGTTCTATCTCAACCAAGACTAACGCCAGGCACCCCGCAAGCAGCGCACGGTCATTCCAGATGAACTAGGCTGCTTTGGCTAGCCGCCCTAGACTGCCTGACACGATGCAATGTCTGATCCATTCTCTCTCCCATGCCTTCCGTTTTTTCAAATTAAGGTGCCCATTTGGGGCGATAATGGCCATCAGATCACTCTCATCAGGACATTCATGGACAGGACATTGGTGTCTCTCGATTGCAGAAGTGGCCCCTTTTTTCGTAGAGTTAATGTATGCACATGGATCTTAGAAAGATGCCCAAGGTCGAATTGCACGTCCATCTCG
>CAZKDW010000113.1:0-4435 GCA_964551625.1 uncultured Thermotogae bacterium
CACGAGATGATGGACACGTGGGTATCCATCACGGTATTCGACACCGATGAAGGCCATGCCCAAGCAGCGATGGATGCCGCATTCTCTCGAATGGAGGCAGTCGTAGCGATCGCGTCATCTTTTGATCCCACAGCTGAGGTTGCCCGCTTAAATGCAGCCGGACGATTGGATTCGCCCTCACCTGAGCTGATCGACATGATCGAACAAGCCTTGATCATCTTTGACATCTCACACGGTACCTTCGACATCACCATCGAACCGCTTCTCGATCTATGGCGCTTTGATCCTAACGCTGAGACCCAGTTTTGGGACCTCTCCCCGGACACACAGCAACAGGCAATTACTGCCACGATGTCCGTAATTGGAGCCGATCGCCTTGCGATCACGTACAAACCTGAATCAGCGATTGAACTGATCCCAGGGATGAAGATCACATTGGGTGGAATTGCCAAGGGATATGCCGTTGACCAAGGCATGCATGTACTCATGGAGCAAGGGATCCAGCATGCGCTGATCGATGCCGGAGGCGACATCGCCGTTGTCGGAGGCAAACCCAGCAGTCAGCCGTGGGATATTGCTCTCCGCGACCCTGAAGATGCAGGAAATGTCCTTGCGGAGTTCGCGCTTATCGACGGGGCTATTGCTACCTCTGGCAATTACCTACGGTTCTTTGATCCTGACGCGCAGGTAGGCCACATCATGGACCCACGCACTGGGACCTCCGCGCACCTTTCGTCGAGTGCGACAGTGATCGCTCCGACCTGCACAGAGGCTGACGCACTGGCAACAGCAGTATTCGTTCTTGGACCAACAGATGGCATCGAGGTCATTGATCAATTGGCGGACATAGAAGCAATGGTCCTAGCGTATGACGATCCCCTTTCAGTTGCTCGCTCTCGCGACTTGGGAAATTTCGAAATGCAGAAGAAGGATGGCGTATGAAGCTAAACCTGCTAGAGCTACTGGGAGTACGTCGAGCAGAAGGCGTGCATCCCCCTGGATTGAAGATTGCCGCAGATCGTGCAATCGAACGTGCACCGCTGCCTGATCGCGTGGTGCTCCCGATGTCACAGCACATCGGCGCTCCTGCCAAGCCTGTCGTGATGGCTGGAGACGAAGTGCTTGTCGGACAGTTGATTGCAGAAGGCTGTGGTGGCTGTTCGGCGGCGATCCACGCCACGATCTCAGGTGTGGTCAAGCCACTAACAACGATTATTAGTCCAACATCGGGTGCCCCTGTTCCCGCGATCATCATCGAAGGGGATGGCGAGGATCGCTGGGTGGATCTCGTTCCAGCTGATCCTGCGAAACTATCTTCGGAAGAGATCGTTGCTCGGATTTCAGATGCAGGCATTGTGGGATTGGGAGGCGCTGCTTTCCCGACACATCTAAAGGTCAACCGCCCACCTGACAGCCCTGTCCATACAGTGCTCATCAATGGTGCTGAGTGCGAGCCCTACATTACATCCGATGATCGTTTGATGATCGAGTCACCTGATCGCATTCTGGCTGGCATTCGCATCCTGATACAGTTGTTGTCTGTCAAGAAAACCATCATTGGCATCGAAGACAATAAGCCAAATGCCATTGCTGCAATGAACAAGGCAATCGGCCAGGCGAAGCTCTCCACCTCCATTGAGGTCGCGGCCCTTCCTACCAAGTATCCCATGGGCGCTGAGAAGACGATGATCCGCACCGTCCTTGGTGTGGAGATTCCCGAAGGCGGATTCCCCACGGATAAGGGGATTGTGGTGCAGAATGTAGCGACACTGGCTGCCATCGCAGACGCTGTGATTGATGGGCGCCCGCTCGTCGAGCGCGTCGTGACTGTCACAGGGAAAGTTGGTCGCCCGAGCAATCTGGTTGTGCGGTTCGGTGCCTCTGCAGGTTGGCTACTCGATCACTGTGGAGGGATGTCAGACGATACAGATGCCATCCTATTTGGCGGGCCCATGATGGGCATCGCTCAACCATCCCTCGATTCGCCGTTGGTCAAGAGCACGAATTGTGTGCTGGCGAAGACGGCTGACATCAGAACGGAGAGAGGGTGTGTTCGCTGTGGCCGCTGCATTCAGGTTTGTCCCATGGGATTGATGCCTCTGATGTTTGTCAATCATGTCAAGAAAGGAATGATTTCCGACTTGTCCAATTACCACGTGTTCAACTGCGTTGAGTGTGGCGCTTGTAGCTACGACTGCCCGGCGAACATACCGATTGTCTCATACATCAAGGTCGGAAAAGCTAAGCTGCGGCAGCTGGGGGGGAGATCCTAATGGCCAACGATCAACGCCAGAATCTCGTCTTGTCAGCATCGCCTCATCTGCACAGTTCGACGTCAATCTCCAAAGATATGTATTTGGTCATTGCCGCATTGCTCTTACCGACCATCGGCGCCGTCTATTTCTTCGGCCTCTATGTCCTGCTGATGCTGGCAACGTCCATCCTCGCCGCCGTGCTCACAGAATATGTGGCCAAGAAGATGCGTCATCGCCCCTTCTTCATGGATGGCAGTGCGATTGTCACGGCACTGCTGTTCGTACTTATTCTTCCGCCACGAACGCCATTGTGGGTAGTGCTTGTTGGTTCGATCTTCTCCATTGCCATCGTCAAAGAGGCATTCGGCGGGCTCGGGTACAATATTTTTAACCCAGCTCTTGCTGGTCGAGCCTTCGTTTCTGTTTCATTCGCTGGAGCTCTGGGTCGATGGATCGCGCCGACTACATCGTGGCTTGCTGACGCTGTCACGACGGCAACACCCTTGGGAGAAGGATTCGCTACGACGTTGACCAAGCCAGAGCTGTACAAAGCCCTGTTCTTCGGAAACGTCGCGGGAAGTGTGGGAGAAACGTCTGCATTGCTCATCCTCATCGGCGGCGCGATCCTTCTTGCCTTCGGCATTATCAAGTGGCACATCCCCGTCTTTTACGTGGCTACGGTATTCGTGATGAGTCTGATCATGGGACAAGATCCGATCTTCCACATTCTGGCTGGCGGATTGATGCTCGGTGCCTTCTTCATGGCAACCGACTATGTTACCAGTCCGCTCACCACCAAAGGGCGGATCATCTTCGCCGTGGGAGCAGGTGTCCTGGTAATGCTCATCCGCAGGTTCGGAAATATGCCGGAAGGCGTGAATTACTCCATTCTGCTGATGAACGCGTTTACGCCACTCATCGACCGCTACACGCGGCCCCGCACGTATGGCTTCGTCAAAGCCAAGAGGGGTACCTAATATGGCGAAACAACGCGGAAGTGTTTACCCGATCGTCTTCCTTACGGTGGTCGTGTTCCTATCTGTGGTCTCGCTGACACTCATGGATCAGATGACGCGGGAGAAGATTCTGATAGCCCAGCAATCTGAGATTCAGGAGATGCTCTCAACGCTGTTCCCAAATCTTGAGACCTTCCAATATGACGAAGATTCAGGCCTGTATACGATCCTTGCCAACACTGCAACCATTGGACAGGCTCAGATGCTTCAAGCTGGCGGCTATGGCGGTGCCATTGACATTCTCCTTGGCATCGAGCCCGATGGGAGGGTGCGAGGCATTCGCATTATTTCCCAGCAGGAAACGCCAGGACTCGGCGCGAAGATCATCGAATCCCAGTTCCTCGATCAGTTTGCAGGATTGTCTGTCAACGAGATCGCCTTGAGCCGGGATGGCGGCTCTGTCGACGCGATTACTGGTGCGACCATCAGTTCCAGAGCAGTCGTTGAGGCTGTAGCAGAAACCGTACGAGATTCGTTTGAACAAGGAGGCGGTGAATGATGAAATCTCTCATCAAGACGTTGTCCAATGGCATCCTCCGGGCGAATCCGACGTTCATCTTGTTGCTCGGCCTTTGTCCGACACTGGCTGTCAGTACTTCCATTGACAATGCGTTCGGAATGACGGGATCGGTACTGTTCGTTCTGCTTGCTGCCAACGTCATTATCTCGATTCTGAGACGATGGATTCCAGATAGAGCAAGAATTCCCACGTTCATCGTGATTATCGCAACGCTCGTCACGATCGTCGATCTTGCGTTGAAGGCCTATGTTCCTTCCCTCAGCAAGTCACTGGGAATGTACGTCCCGCTCATTGTCGTGAACTGCATCATTCTTGGGCGAGCCGAAGCGTTTGCGAGCAAGAACAACGTCATCCACTCCATTGCCGATGCCGTTGGCATGTCACTAGGATTTGGCGTAGCCATTCTTCTGATATCGTTTGTCAGGCAAGTGCTTGGCTCGGGAAAGCTTGAGGTATTCAATGTTCAGCTGTTCTCGATCCCGGGATTGGACAGCAATCCGGCAGCGATCTTTCTCCTGCCAATGGGCGCGTTCTTTGTCATCGGGGTTCTATTGGCGCTGTTCCGCTGGATGGGGGTGAGCGAGTGTGAGTGAGCTAATAGCCATCTTCTTTAGCATGGCGCTAGTGAACAACATGGTGTTGGT
>CAZKDW010000114.1:0-4377 GCA_964551625.1 uncultured Thermotogae bacterium
TCGCGGATATGCTATAAGATGCAGCGTTCCGAATCAAAACCAATGGAGTAGGGTGATCCGAGACGATGCAATACAACAAAGCGCTGTATCAACAAGAACTAGAGCAATTCACCTGGGACATTCCCGTCGACTACAACATCGTAGACGTAGTCGAGGGACATGCTGCCCGCGTTCCCGACAAGATAGCTGTCCTTTGGGAGGACGGTGCCGGAAACGAACGACAGATGACGTATGCTGAGCTAGTTGAGGGTATGCGCCGATTTGGTAGCTCTCTCATCGGGCTTGGAGTCAAGAAGAGCGATCCCATTCTTCACATCCTGCCACGGCTGCCAGAAGCACATATGGCGCAGTTGGGCACCTTTGTGGCTGGCGGCGTGGCTGTTCCGTGCTCTGACATGCTGAAGACAAAAGAGATTGTCTATCGTTCTCAGGCAAGTGGAGCCAAGGTTATCGTCGCTGACGTTGTGACTGCTGACACAGTAGATGCGGCTCGAGGCGATTGCCCTCTCGAGACGTTCATTCTCTTTGGAAGCGATGTTCCGCGTGAAGGATGGCTCCGATTCGAAGATCTGCTTGCCAATGGCGACCCTTCTGTTGATAAGGTCTCCTTGGGCGCGAACGATCCGATGACGATCAACTTCACGTCAGGAACTACGGGTAATCCTAAGCCTGTTGTCCATAAGCATCGATGGATGTACTGCCACAATCGCATTACCGCTCGCTATTGGTATGGCGCGACGGAAGACGACATCATTTGGGCAACCACAGCGCCAGGCTGGGCGAAATGGTATTGGAGCCCGATCGGTGTTTCGTTGACATCAGGAGCTACGCAGCTGATGTATGACGGACGCTTTGATGGCGAACGCTATCTTGACCTGTTGGCGAAGTATAAGATCACCAAACTCTGCTGTACGCCGACGGAGTATCGTTTGTTTGCGCAACTCCCAGACATGTCTCATCCTGGCATCGTGCTGCAAGATGCCCTTTCTGCGGGAGAGCCGCTCAATGTTGGTCCGATCGAGGCATTCAAGAAGGCTTTTGGCGTAACGATCCGCGACGGCTATGGTCAAACGGAATCTGTCTGTTTAGTCTGCAATCTACCTGGGATGGAAGTGAAACCTGGAGCCATGGGCGTTCCTACGCCAGGACCTGGTGTGACGCTGATTGATGGAGACGGGAATCCTGTTGGCAAGGGCGGCATTGGAGAAATCGCACTCAAGCCAGACTCTCTTGCGATTTTCGACGGGTACTGGAATTCTCCAGATCTGGATAAGGAAGCCTTTTCTGGTGGCTGGTATCGAACGGGAGACCTGGTTCGCATGGACGAGGACGGGTACCTGTTCTTCGAAGGTCGTACAGACGATGTTATTCTGACATCGGGCTATCGTATCGGCCCATTCGAAGTGGAAGACGCTTTGGTTAGCCATCGTGCTGTTGTTGAGGCTGCAGCCGTTGCCTCACCTCATCTGGAGCGAGGGGAAATCGTCAAGGCCTTCGTGATCCTGGCAGCAGGATTCGAACCATCTGACGAACTGACCAAAGAGCTACAGAACCACGTCAAGGCAGAGACCGCACCGTACAAGTATCCGCGGGCCATCGAGTACGTGACCGAGCTTCCCAAGACCACCAGTGGCAAGATCAAGCGCGCCGAACTCAAGCGCATGGAATGGGAGGGATGGGATCGAGGATGAACCAACGACCCGTCCGCACAGTGTTTGTCGTAGTCTGCGCAGTGTTGTTGAGTGGATTATCCGCTGCTGCGGGCGGGTTGTACTTTGGTATCCCCTTGATCACTCTCGACCTCACCACCACGTTGACCCAGCTTCCTGTGGCTGTGAATGGAGCCTTTGACTCGCTCGAAACGGCGTTCACCGATCTTGGTGTGCCGCCAGCGGAGGTCAGTGAAATTCGAGCACAGTTTGATCAATCCCTGGACGACCTCCAAGACTTTGCAGGCACGTTCCCTCCGTGGGTGCCCGTGCCTCTGATAGGTGGCGGAATCGAATTTGGATTACCGCTGGTGATTATCGATGGCATCCGACTATCTGGCGGATGGTTGTCAGGAGATCTCGTACGATTTGTCTCCGACGTTGCAGGTGTCGAAATCTCACAACCGCTCGTTGACTTCGATTTTGACTTTGGTGAAGAATCGGGCAATCTGCTTGCTGACCTCGACTTCTTGGCCTGGATGGTTTCTACAGAAGTTGTCAAGCGTTTCGATCTATTTCTATTTGCATTGAATCTTGGCGCTGGGTGCGATCTGATGGGAGGCGAGATTCTGCCATCCATCAGCGTTGCTACGCCGCCTGAGATGGCGGCGGCAGTAGATGCTGCTTTGGATCATTTGCATCTAGATGCGTTGTCTTGGTCTTCTTTTGCTATCCATGGCATGATAGGGTTCGAGTTGGGGCCGCCGTTTCTTCGGCTCTATGGTGATGTCCGATGGACAGTGCCCTTGAGTCAAACTGAAGAATGGTGGGGAATTCGCCTGGGGCCTGTATCGGCCCTGTTAGGATTTGTGATCCGTTTCTAATGACTGACGAACAACTATTGCAACTGGCCAATGATGCGCGGGCCAGTGCCTATGCGCCCTATTCTGGATTCAAGGTTGGTGCGGCATTGCTCTGTGCTGATGGAACCGTGTTCACGGGCATCAATATCGAGAATGCAACCTATACGCCTTCGATCTGCGCTGAGCGAACGGCCTTCTTCAAAGCCATCTCCGAAGGCTACAAAGAGTTCGTGAAGATTGCTGTGACGTGTGATAAGGAATACTGCTCGCCATGCGGTGTCTGCCGACAAGTCATGGTTGAACATGCGCCTGACTTGGAAATCCTGTTGGGGAACCCCCAGGGGACGTTCAAGCGGATGTCCATTAAGGAGCTGTTGCCAGAATCGTTTTCGCTTCTCGAAGACAAGGCAAAGTAGGTCTTCACCGAACGCGAGGCAGAGAAGCCCCGCGTTCGGATAATTCTAGGATTCTGGCGTTCCGACAATCCGCTCGACAATCAATGGCGGGGCCATGTGCTCGCTTCCGGATGGATCGATGACATAAGCAGATTCAACCATACCGCAGGCCTGTTCCAGTTGATCTTCTGAATTGACGTGCAGCCATGCGAGAATCTCGTTCTCCTCGACGCGATCTCCTATCTTGACCTTCAACTCAATGCCGACAGCAGGATCGATGGCATCTTCTTTGGTGTAGCGGCCTGCCCCCAGCAAATTGGCAGCGCGGCCAATTTCCAAGGCATTGAGGCTGGCAATCGTTCCCGAGGTCTTTGCGCGAGCCTCCACTTTCCGTGCCGCCCGCGGCAGCAGGGACGGATCATCAATGACAGCAGCATTGCCGCCCTGTTGTGAAATGAGCAGCCGGAAACTGTCTAGAGCCTGTCCGTTTTCGAGGAGCCGTTCCAGCTGAGTCATGGCATCCGCATGGGATGCTGCTTCTCCCGCGAATACAAGCAACTCGGCACCTAGCTCGCAACACAAGGATGAAAGATCAGCTGGTCCCTGTCCTCGCAAGGTATCGATGGCTTCTACCACTTCCAGGGCATTGCCCACCATCAGTCCGAGAGGCTGTGACATATCTGTGATGACGGCCGACATCTTGCGGCCAAGCTTGGACCCAATGGCCACGAGGGATTGTGCTAGCCTGCGTGAGTCCTCCAATTCAGGAAGGAATGCGCCAGCACCTGTTTTGACATCGATGACGATGCCTTGGGCTCCCCCGGCAATCTTCTTGGACATGATGGAAGCAACGATAAGCGGGAGAGAATCGACAGTGGACGTGACATCACGCAGCTCATAGAGAATGCGATCAGCAGGTACCATGTCATCGGTGTGGTCGGCGAGAGCAAGTTTCGTCTTGTTGACGAGGCCGAGGAACTCTTCCCGGTTCAAGTCTGTCCGGAATCCAGGGATGGATTCGAGCTTGTCGATCGTCCCGCCTGTATGTCCCAATGCGCGGCCAGAGAGCTTGCCGACAGTGAGTCCAGCAGCAGCCAGGAGAGGAATGAGAACCAGCGTGGTTGTGTCCCCCACGCCGCCCGTAGAATGCTTATCTACTGAGAAGCCGCCAAGATCTTCGGGAGTGAACATCGATCCAGAATGGGCCATGACATCGGTGAGGATCGCAGCTTCTTCGTCTGTCATGCCACGAATGCATGTGGCCATCAACAAGGCTGAGGTTTGGTACTCAGGAATGGATTCGTCAACTGTCCCCGAGATCCAATGCTCGATTTCCTCACGGGTCAGAGTTCCGCCGTCACGCTTCTTACGAATGATATCTACCGTATTCATGGAACCATTCTAGGGTTGCCTGTCTCCGCGATCAAACCGGAGTTGATAGAGCATGGTTTCGTTTCCTGTAAATCCCAT
>CAZKDW010000115.1:0-4359 GCA_964551625.1 uncultured Thermotogae bacterium
TGCGACGCTACGTCCATGTGCGACGCTGTGTCTACATTGCGCACTGCAGTCTCTCTGTAGCTGTGGAAAAGCGTGCTGGGGATCACGATGAATCAAGTCGCATTGCTTCTCATAAAGGCCTCCGATGGGTACCCCGCAGTTTTCTGGGGGGAGTTAGCGGAGAGATTTTTCGCCGTAGGCGAATGGGCTTGGCGTTTGTGAGTGCTAGTTGAACATGTCAGGAGGAATCCTTACGTCAGGCAGCAAGTCGCGAACCCGCAGGGTTCGTTATACGCTACAAAGGGGCGGGGGATGTAGCGTCGTATCCCTGTGTGCGACGTTCGCTCTGTATCGAGAAGGCAGCCCATTACGATCAATTTCACCTAGATTTGTGAGATCGTGCCTGCGTCTGCGGCATTCCAATGAGCTTACGACACCAAGAAAGGTCTCTTGATCGCGCCGCTCCTGGGTGTGCTCGCTTCGCTATCCGGGTTCTTCCTATCACTTGGCGCCGACCCTCCTATTGGCGAGTCCATGGACCTTTGCTGTTCAGCCGTATTCTTTGGCTCCGTGTTGTTGTCCCCCAAGAAGCGGATGACGGCCTCTTGTGATCGCTCTTCGTTGTTCCTGGAGCGTCATCCATGTAGGATGCCATGTTCTGCCACCGGGCATCGGAGGAGGGATCGACCATCTTAAAACGTCGTCGTAGAGAGAAGACTCGCAGCCAGCCATTCCCAGGCGCATGGTTGGATATTCTGACACGGAATTTCCAGCGCTATTCCCGGCTTTCGGCGGATGACCGTGACGAACTTCGCGGACATATCCAAGTCTTCTTGGCTGAGAAGACGTTCGAAGGAGCAGCAGGCCTGCGAATGACTGACGAGATCCGTGTGACGATTGCCGCGCAAGCCTGCCTCCTATTGCTACACAGAAAGACGGATTACTATCCCGGTCTCTTTTCAATCATCGTGTATCCGCATGAGTACGTGGCTGTTCATAGCCAGCGAGACGAAATGGGAGTTGTTGACGAACGCCAGCAAGTTCGCCTTGGAGAGACGGCGGCACGGGGTGCCCTTGTTCTTTCTTGGGATGGTGCATTGCGGGGTGCGTCGGACTTTCATGATTGTCGTAATGTTGTATTCCACGAGTTTGCTCATCAGCTCGATGCAGAAGATGGCTCCTTCGATGGCGCGCCCGTGTTGCCTGAAGCCTCCATGTACATCGCCTGGGCGAGGATTCTCGGCCGAGAGTTTGATGTACTGCGCGAGCGGGTGCGTCTGCGGCAACCGTCAGATATTGATGCATATGGCGCAACCAATTCAGCGGAGTTCTTCGCAGTAGTGACTGAATGTTTTTTTCAGCGACCCCGCCAGTTGCGACAGCTTCATCCCGAGCTCTATGGCGAGTTGAAGCAGTTCTATCAACAGGATCCTGCTAGCGCCGCCAGCGAAGGATAGCGCACAGGTTGCTCGCAGCTTTAGACATGGCGCACACGAACAGAACGATATCTACTTCGTTCGCGTCGCTTCTCCCGCCTTCATGATGGCGATCTTCGCAGTGAGCGGTCCAATGAGTTCATGAATGACCGTCGCACCGATGACAACGTTGAGCAGGATAACACTGATTGAAGCAAGGGCTGCTTCTTGTTGTACGAGAAGGGCCAGACCGATGACGATGCCGCCCTGGGGGATGAGTCCCCATCCGGCATATTTGCGTACTGCCGGGGATGCGTGGCCGAGGCGGCCTCCTAGATAGGCGCCGCCCAGCTTGCCGATCGTTCGAAAGACCACGAATAGAAGCACGACGGGCAGGTACTGGAACAGAACGGCGACATCGAGGAGCATGCCGCTGACTGTGAAGAAGACAATGAAGATGATGGGCTCAACGGATTCCTCAAGTAGCGCAAAAACGTGATGTCGATCCTGCTCAGATCCTGTGTTGACAACAGTAATTCCCATGGCCATGGTTGCCAGCAATTGGTCCAGGCCCAAGGCAGCTGCTACGCCGTAGCAAATACCCAGAGTGCCTAGTAGCAGAGAGATTTCGAGGCCCTTATTCTCGCCTTGAAGCCACTTGGGTTGGAAGCGGAAGGCAAAGCCGGCGAGGGCGCCAAGAGCGATGGCTCCGCCGATATCTAGTAGCGGTTCAAGGAGTACGCTGACACCGCCGATGTGGTGCGTTGTCAAGACAATGGCCAGGACAACGGCAATGCTATAGTTGAGAATGCCCAATGCATCATCGAGAGCTGCTGCAGCCATGATGCTGAATGTGACCATGCCCTTGGCTTTGTATTGGCGAACAACGGCCAGTGTGGCTGATGGGTCGGTGGGAGAGGCCAAGGCTCCTAGTAGAAGGGATAGTGGTGCAATCGTTGTCAAGAATCCGCCAGAGTTCGGAATAAGGAAGGGAAGTGTCGCCATGCAGCCAGCGGCTACCAGAAAGGCTGAGAGCTGTGCTTCACCCAGTGCAATGAAGAGGATCTTCTTGCCCAGTTCTTTCACAGGGCCAAAGGCCAACGTGCCGCCAATGGCGAAGGTGAGAATGGCGAGAGAAAGGTCGGTAACTGTCCCCATTGAATCGACGAACGCGCCTGACACGACTCCAGAAATGCGAGGGTTCAGCATAAGACCTGCGATAATGTAGCCGCTGACTCTTGGGAGTCCGATCTTCTTGGCAACTTCGCCCATAACGTACCCGAGCATGATTGCCAAACCTGTAGCGAGCAGACCGTTCATATGATTCACTTCCTGGATCTCATGAAGACATCGTACGTCTTGGGAATTGAAGCAGCATACGCCCCAAACGTTGTCTTAGCAACTTGAGAGCAGAGCGGAAAATCCGAACCAACGAGGCTGAGGTTTGTCTGAACAGCGAGCATCGAAGATTTATCAAGCAACGTAGCCCTTAGCTCGGGGAATTGTATAAACCGATATCCGTGTGAAAGAAGGAGAGGGGGTCAGATCTTGCCATTTGACATTCTTGTCGCTATGCTGCACCTATGGCACGACCACTGAGGATCGAATACGAGGGCGCAGTCTATCACGTAACCTCTCGTGGCAATGCAAAGCAGACGATCTTTGTTGATAACGGGGATCGACAGAAGTTTCTGATGGTGCTTGGAGATGTGGTCTCTCGTTTCCATTGGAACTGCCATGCCTACTGTCTGATGTCCAACCACTATCACCTTGTTATCGAGACGTTGGAAGCGAATCTGTCACGTGGGATGCGCCAGCTTAATGGGGTCTACACACAGAGCTTCAATCGACATCATGATCGAGGGGGGCATGTGATGCAGGGGCGGTTCAAGTCCATCCTGGTCGAGAAAGAAAGCCACTTGCTTGAATTGGCGAGGTACGTGGTATTGAATCCAGTCCGAGCGAAGATGGTGCCAAGACCAAGTGACTGGCCATGGAGCAGCTATGCAGCGACGGCAGGCGAGCAACCAGCACCATCGTTTCTGAGTACAGAGTGGCTGCTGGCCCAGTTTGGTGATGAGCGGAAACTCGCAGCGAGGCGCTACCGGAAGTTTGTGGAAGAGGGGCTTGGCGTTGATCTCTGGGGCAGACTTCGAGGTGGAGTCTTGATCGGGTCGGACGAGTTTGTGGATGAGATGGCGCCGCGTATGCGGGATTCTGCGTTGCAAAGGGAAATTCCACGGCGTGAACGGCTGCTGTCGAGGCCATCGCTCGATGAGTTGTTTAGCGGAGCAGGAACGAAGCTACTGCGGGATGAGAGGATATATGAGGCGACGCGTATCCATGAGTACTCACTTTCGGAGCTGCAGGAGTTTCTCGGGCTTCACTACTCAACAATCAGCCGAATCGCATCGCGCGTTCAGGCGCAAAACAGCAAAAGGCAAGATCTGACCCCTTAGTTGTTTGCTATTCCTCTGGAACGAGGAGCCACAGGAGAAGGTAGGCCCAGACTCCAGCCGTTGCGCAGAGAGCGAATACGAAAAATCCGATACGAATCAGAAGTGGATCTTGATTGAAGTGCTCAGCCAATCCACCACATACGCCAGCAATCTTTCGATCTGTCTTGCTTCGATACAGCTTGCTCGTACTCATGGCTACCTCCTTGCTCCGTATTCAGAAGAGTAGGCGAGGAAGCCGTGTCCGTCAATGAGCAGTTGGCGCTAGCGTGGCGCGGATTGGTTGAAAGGGACGCGAATGAGCACTTGGCCGAAGTGAGGGTGAATGCGGTGATGCTGGTTCTGAGATGTTTCATCGACACAGATGCTTTTGCGTGATGAGACCGAAACTCTCTCTGTCTGCGCGAGCAATTAAAATGGCGACGAAGAGTCATGAGCCATGCAGTGTATGAACCGAGATAGGATAGGGTGAAAAAGAAATAGAGGGCGGTAATCCCGCCCTCTATCAC
>CAZKDW010000116.1:0-4317 GCA_964551625.1 uncultured Thermotogae bacterium
ATCGGCGCCGCGTCCACTGCCTCCTACGCAGATGATGTCCTGCCCCGCGGGGACAGCTCCCGCATCGGCTGCCATGACAGCAATCTCGACACACACCTTCATGCCCTGGCCGAACATTCGCAGTGTGTGGGCGATCATTTCTGTTGTAGAGGTTCCTCCAAATTTCTTTGAAATAGAGCGTGCGACACCCGAAAGCGCATGTGACATCGTCAATACACGTACGCCCCCTTCGCGAAGCCGCGAAGATAGCATGGGCTCAAGTTCGATCTGATTCGGTTCACGGAATCCCATGTGATGCGTAATGCAGACGATCTGTGTTCCTGAGTCTTCCAATGCTTCCATGAACCGGACACCGGTATCTCCCGTGTTGGTTGCCACAACCACGTAGCCAATATCGCCTTGCTCAATCCGGTCTACGACGCATTGGACGACAGCATCGGTGTTCGCAATCCCTGGTGCTTTGAATTGTATGGTCATGATGCCCCCTGTGTTGTTGATCTTAGTGATCGCATCCGCTGTGGCCCTGGCAACCCGAAGCTACGGCTAGCTCGGGAAGCATGCCTTCTCTTAACGCAGCCACATTGGCTTCGATCGATCCAGCAATACACTGATACACGCGGATGCCTGATGCATTGAGCTTCTGAATTGCTCCAGCGCCAATGCCACCGACAATCAACGTATCGACTTTGTGTCCACCCAGCGCAGCGACAGGCTGGCACGCGCCATTGGCATGGTGTTCATTGGAGTTATCCAGAACATCTGTCGCCCCGGAGTCTGTGTCATGAACGACGAAAAATGGCGCGGATCCGAAGTGCCCGAACGGCGTGCTGCTAAGGCCTGTGCCAGTTGCTGCTGGTATACATACCTTCATCGAGAATTCCCCCTGCTTAACGAATGATATCCATAGCATAGTTCGCAACAGGGATAGCCGGCAAGCGGGGATGCTACTCATCGAGTTCTCCACTCCCCTGGAGCCTGGTTGCTTCCTGCCGATTGAGCTGTGAGATCCAACATGCTCAGTCCAGGAGCGCGCCACTATGAATCACAGGAAGGCGCCGAGCAAGATCTCTGCCTGAGATGCATGTGTTTATCCCTTTCGTGTATTTCGTGTCTTTCGTGGCAAATGCTTAGTAGTTTTCGCGTTTACTCAGTCACTTCGGTGTGCTACACAGGCCGACAATCACAAGCTTTCTTACCATGAAGGGGCATGAAGAACGTGAAGAATCCCTTTTTAGAGATCTCCCTGATGAGCCCTCTTCATGTCCTTCGTGATCTTCATGGTCCAGGCTTCGCAGTTGTTGTAGCTGTCGTGAGAACACGCGTCACCTACTACATACCTTTGGATCCATCTGCCACTAGCTGACTGGCAACGAATGGAACCACTGCCGAAACTGACGTGGGCTTCGGAATCGCAGGACTTGGATATGTGCATGCTCAGGCTGCTCAAAGAATATCGGATAGGTTCGGCGACGTCGCCAATGGGTCTTGATGCACCACAGCAAAATGGAATCCGTGGAGAAGAAACTGATACGGAACCGCTCGCGGCAGCCATTCCACAGAACCTCGCGCGTTGCCGAGCGCCGAATCGTTCGCAATAATAATTGCGTGAATACGCGAGGAAATCGGTAGTCCAGCCAGACGATGGTATCCAGCTTAGGCCACACAACCTCACGCACGGCCGAGTAATTCCCATCGATCACCCAACCATCGCCCTGCGTCGCTTCATCGACGAGCATGCGAAGCTCATCGCGCGGCGTCATCTCCCAGTTGGGACGCCATGCCATGGCGTCAATCTCAATGCGCCGCAACCCAAGCTGCCCGGCGATCAGGTGGGCAGCCGTTGTCTTGCCCGACCCCGTTGTGCCCGTAACGTTGATCCTTGAGCCAATATTAGGCTTGCTGAGTTCGTTCAATGACTGCCTCCTTGGTCAGTTGGGCGGAATGGGTAGTTTGCTCTGTTCTTGCGGATCGTACAAATTCATAGAAGAGCTCCGCTGGATACCCCGCAGCTTGCTTGGGGGGTGTAGTAGCCGGTATAGGAATTACTACACCCCCCAGGGTGCCCTCTGTATCGAGAAGGCCTCCCAATACGATCAACTTCGCCTAGATTTGTGAGATCTTGCCTTCTAATACCACGTAGCTTGCTGCAGGGTTCTTTACTCTGTCAAGGGATTCGTGTGTAGCTACAGAGTCGCAATTAGTGCAATCGGACGCTGTTGGCTTCTATGAAATCGCTTTGCGCTTCTTGAGAGAGATTCATGCTGCCTCCTGAGGTTCTGCTGCGATGAATGACAGCGAGTCTTGCCCTGGAGTCCTTAGTTCCTAGATCTTCTCCACGCGCATGATGACATTGCCCAGCGGATCAGGGCAGATGATAGCGTTTTCTGTCGCCATCCAGTCATCTGGCTGAAGCGGGCGAGTCATCGCTGGGAGCATGGGGAGTACGGCTTGGATGGCGTATAGGCAGAATGGCTGGGCTAGGTAGAGGCTGCTGCCTCGAAGCAGTCCCCAGTCGCCAACGAGCATGCCTTCATTGCAGCGACCGTCGATACGCTCAATGAAGATCTTCAAATCGCCGCTGGCGGGTTTAGGTAGGTTCGGAGGTTCAAGATGGGTAGTGCCAGAGGGTAGTTGCTCGATACGCCAGATGGTTCTCCCCTTGGGGTCAGGGCATTGTGCGTGCTGCACGTGCGACATCCAGTCGGCAGTTGGCGCACCGTCGATGACGCGCTCCTTGGCTGGGATCATCGGCAGGATGGACTGTAAGGCGAACAGGCAGATGGGGTCGCCTTTTGGGAAGGCTAGCTTGCCGTTTCTGACGAGGAATCCTGTTCCCAGTCTCATTGGTCGCTTACTCGAACAAACGCCTTCGATCCTCTCAACACTCACCCATAGTTCGTGCATTTAGTCTCCAATCTCCAATTCCTTGAGCTTGCTGTCTGTCGGAAGGCCGGTGACAAGATCCCAGCTCCTGGCAGCGTAATACTCGTCTAACATATTCTCAAGCTCTACAACAGATCCAGCAGATGGTGAGTCCATTGGGCCAGCCGGTTCCTCCAAAAAGCGCCTTGGCAGCGTATCGTGCCGTCGATCAAGGCCGAATCGCGCATTGATTAACCGTTCGGTATTGACGATGCGTTCGCCTGCTAGCCGAACGGATTCTCCAGTCCAGTCATCGCCTGTGGCCGCAGTCAGCAGCTCGGCAGTCTCATCCCAATCGAGCACCTCCATGTTGTTGTACGTGTTTTTGCAAACGCCAAGTGCGTCAGCAATGGCTGCCTTTTCTTCGAAATCCTTGACCAACAGTCCCTTACCGCGCCAAGCCAATCGATCGGCTGAATCGGCGACGCCATACCGTCGAATGCCTTCCTGACGGTCTCCCGAGAATTCGAACCAAGGCTCGGATCGCAGATGGTCGGCTCCTCGGCTGGCTACCGCGTTACCCAAGCCATACCCCTTCATCGCCCGAGGATCAGCTTGGAACAGCTCCAAGCCCTTAACCTCCATCGCCAGATCCTTGCCAATGCCCAACCGTGAGACAGCGGTCCGGACGCCGTCAGCAAGCACGTCGCCCAGGCCGTCGCGCATGGCGATCTTCTCGATCAGGGCCAGAGCAGCGTCTCCATTTCCGAACCTTAGGTTGAGACCATCTGTCTTGCTGGATGGAAGGAGGCCGCGCTCCGAACATTCCATGGCCCAGGCAATGACTTCAGAAACGGAAATCGCATCCATGCCAAGCCGGTTACATCGGTCAACGGCATGCAGCGCGAGTGGAAGATCATCGCACCCAATGCGAACTGTGAATCCGGCAAGAGGCTCGTATTCTGGTCCTTCAAAGCGCAGTGTTGGGAACCGCTCGTCTCTTACCTCCAGGTAGCGGCTACAGGGAATACTGCAGGCAAAGCAGCCCTTGGAGCGTTGCTTATACGTTGTCTCAATCGTTTCTCCCGAGACTGCGGCGGCACTCTCAAACGTGCCGGATTGGAAATGCCGTGTGGGCAGTCCGCCGATCTTCTGAAGGGCAGTGATCAATTGAGTGGTTCCCAATCGTACGCGGATGTCATACTCGGGATGGATTCGAATCTTCTCTTGTAAGCGGTCAATCGCTTCACGGAAGCGCTGCGGATCATGAACGCTGACGCCGCCTGTCCCCCGAATGGCGATGGCCTTGAGGTTCTTGGAAGCCATCAGCGTGCCCATGCCCGTTCGTGCCGCTGCGCGAACGAGATTGGCGAATATGCCTGAGAAGGCCACGCCACGTTCAGCTGCTGGGCCGACGACGGCCACTTGAATGTTCTGATCGCCCAGGCGTTCCTG
>CAZKDW010000117.1:0-2387 GCA_964551625.1 uncultured Thermotogae bacterium
GCAGGTCTGTCAATCATCTGAGCCGAAGATACGCCCAACCACACTTGCTGTAGTGTCTCGGACCCTTCTCCGCTATCATTGATCGAGGTGAAACGATGAACAGAAGGGCTTTTGTCATCCCGATTTTCCTTGGCCTTGTCGTGTTCGCGACAGTAGAAGCATCTGCATTTCTTCAGGGATCAGGTGAAGAAGCTGAAGCACCTTACGTGCCTTCCTGGTTGTCCATTGTGAGAGAGCAAACCTACTCGATGGTGGTCACGCCTGAAACGACAGTCGACTACTACTGCGACCATTGTGGGTCAACCATTCCGCTTGAGAGGGCTGAATCGTGGCATGGAGAAGGGAGAGATGTGGAAGGGATTCGTGTCTCTCTCCTGCAGGAGGGGGTGGCTTATCACATCCAGCTGGGGCTGTCAGACGAACTTGGCCCCTTCGAGTACATCATTGGCGTACAAGACGCCGAGGATAGCATCCACATCCACTTTGTGCCCGGAAGCGAGACTGCGAACGTTACGCATACGACGGACACAACGTACGAAGACATTGCTCTTGTAACAGGAGAGTACTTGGCTCAGGGGGCAAACTGGATTGCTGGATTCATTTCCTATGACGTGATTACGCCGTTTATCTCACGATCACATCTTGGCTTGATACGATTTGACTTTCATATGGCAAAGAACACGGAGAACAATCGCGAGCAGTTTGTCTTTGATGTCGCGGGATGGGCGGCAAAACCCTGATGGTGACAAACCGCCGCTATGTGTTGGCGTTCCAGGGATAGGAGCGCGTTCTAAGGTGTCAATTTCGTAAGAAGCGCAAGGAGGGGGCGTGAGCATCTTTTGGACTCTGATAAGCGCGATTTCGAGCGTATCCGGCAATTTTGTGACGCGGTGTCCGAAGTGTTCTGCCAAGATGAAGCGTGAAGAGATGCACGAGCAGGCCTACATGAAGAAGAAACGGTCTCGCTTCTCACAAATGGCTCGTCCAACATCGGCCTTCAATATCGAAGTCGGGAGACGATTTGCTTTGCAGATCCAAGTTGTCCCCGTCTATGACGTCTGTACGCAGTGCGGGCACCGAGTTCGCCGCAAGAACCTTGAAATTGGCTAGACGTCTTCTGGTAAGTAGGACCCAAGGAATGCTGCCGACAAGACCTAGCGTTCTCTCTCCAGAGCAGGTGTGGAGAGTATGAAACAACAGCCAATCCCGATTGTGTTGATCTTGCTTCATGCGTACTCTTGAGGTTAATATGAATGAACGTTCATTCACCCCGAACCCCTCATCAAAGGCGGCCGACCATGGACAACAAGAGTAAGATTAGCCAAGCGGCTGTGCGCGTATTCTCTCGAGAAGGGTTCCATCGTGCGCGAATGACGTCTATTGCCAAAGAAGCGGGCGTGGCTGTAGGCACAATCTACAACTACTTCAAAGATAAGGACGATCTCTTGCTCTCGATCTTTGAGGAGAATTTCCAGTTTCGCATGGATTTCCTGAAGCAGCTGGGACACACCAGCCTTCCCATACGAGAGCAGATTCAACATTTACTGGAATCGCACTTCGAGCAAATTAGAGGGCAGCAAGAGCTCGCTGAGCTCATTTTGTTTGAGCGATTTCATCGGGGAAGTCAATTGAGGGATCGGATTCTCGCGTTGCAAAAGACAATCATTGACCAGATTGCCGAATTTATCCGCGCTGGCATCGACGAGGGATGGGTGAGGCCTTGTCATCCGAATGTTGTGGCCCAGGCGTTGTTCGACCTAGTACAGACGATGACGGCATGTTGGGTGTTTGCCTCACCAGATGATGAGGACGATATCTTTGCCTCCGCACCCAAGGAATTAGCTGATCTCATTTGGATGGGATTAGGGAATAGAGAGGACTCTGCGAATGAGTAAACGACGATTGCCATCTGCTCTTTCGAATAGCACAGACAGCGCGATTCAGTGGGCGACGGATCATCCCAAGACGATCCTCCTGATTGCTGCAGCACTGACAGCTGTGGCCATCGCATTCATACCGTTCCTGTCCGTGGATGTTGATTTTGCCAATTACCTGAATCGCAGTGACCCCGCAGTCATCGCTGCAGACGAGGCCAAGGAGCGGTTTGGATCACAGATTCGGATCCTTGTGGCGATCGAAGATCCTCAGGGTATTTTTCGTCCTGAGACACTGGCCCTTGTCGAAGAGCTTGAGGCTGCGCTAGAAGATCTGCCTGAAGTGGAAGACATGACGGGGCCGCTGAGTTCTCAAGTCATTCGAGGGAGCGAAACAGCGATTGAGATTCGCTCAGCAGCGCCCAATGGCGAAGCACCGCAGACGGCCGAGGACATCGAAGCCTATCGGGAGCTTGTGCTTGCAGATAGAACCTTGAGAGATTACGTGGTTTC
>CAZKDW010000117.1:2487-4297 GCA_964551625.1 uncultured Thermotogae bacterium
AAGCCTATCGGGAGCTTGTGCTTGCAGATAGAACCTTGAGAGATTACGTGGTTTCTTCGACTGAACAGGCTGTGGCCATTTATTTGAAGCCAGAACCGAGTGCCGACATGGTTTCATTCGCGGCTGCTGTGGAAGCCGTGGTGCTTGCCCATACAACCGAAGGCATCTCGTTTGCTATCACAGGCCTTCCCTATGTCAATCTGACACTACAACGATCGATGAAACAGGATCTCCAGCTGTTCATACCTTTAGTCATCCTGATAATTATTGGCGTCCTCTTTGTCAGCTTCCGCTGGACGTGGGGCGTGTTGATTCCGTTTTCTGTCGTGGCTGTGTCCGTTCTTTGGGTTCTCGGACTCATGGCAGTCAGTGGCGTTCCGATTACCCTGGTTTCCTTCATCCTCCCTGTCTTACTCATGGCGATTGGGATTGCTGACGGCATTCACGTGCTGAGTCGATATCATGAGGCACTGCGTGCCTTTACAGACAAGCGATTGGCAATCCTCGACACGATGAGGGCTATGAAGCGGCCCGTCGTGTTGACATCGCTGACGACGGCCATAGGTTTCCTCTCACTGCTGTATGCCTACATGGTTCCCCAACGCACCTTCGGGCTGTTCACGGCCATTGGCATTCTGGTTGCCATGATCCTTTCTCTGCTCCTCATTCCCGCGATTCTGAGATTGGTCAAGGCGCCTGTTCCAAAGAAGGCGGCCAGTCATACCCTGATGGGAAACGCGCTCGGAGCCTTCGTAGCCAAGGCGATGAAGTATCGATGGGGCATCCTCTCAGCAGCAGCAGTGTTATCCATTGCGTTTGCTGCGGGCATTCCGTTGCTTCAGATTGAGACCTCTCAGCGCTCCTACTTGGGAGAGAGCCATCCAGCAGTTGCTGCGATGGATCGGCTAGACACGCTATTTTCTGGATCGAATCAAGTCATGATTGAAGTCGATTCCGGTAGAAGGGACGGATTAAAGGACCCCTCCTTGCTCAATGAGATCGTTGCCCTCGAAGAATTCTTAGAAACACATGGTGTGAAGAAAACGCTGTCTCTTGCTGACATTGTTCGGGAAATGAATCAGCGGTTCCATGCAGATGATCCTGCCTATTACGTCATCCCCGATGATCAGCCGACGATCTCGCAGCTGCTTCTGTTGTTCTCATTCCAGGGAGGAGGGCTTGGCTCTCTTGCGCTCTCTGACTTCTCTGCCGGCGAAGTGATGGGGTTCCATGCGTTGCAGACGGGGAAGGAGCAGGTTGCGTTGGTTTCTGATGTGTCCGCCTATCTAGAAGAGCATTTCGATGGAGCCACAGTGCGAATGGCGGGGCCGACTCGCATTCAGGCCAGCATGTTCACTTCCATTGCGCGTAGCCAGCTGACGAGTTTACTCACTTCGATTCTGGCAGCTGGCGTCATTGTCATCCTCTTGATGCGATCGTTCCGTTGTGGAATTATCAGCATGATTCCGCTGCTGTTCACGGTTCTCTTCAATTTCGGAGTGATGGCCTTTGCGGGCAAGAGCTTGGATATCGCCACACTGATGATTTCTTCGATTACTGTGGGCATTGGTATTGATTACGGGATTCACTTCATCGAGAGATACCGCGAAGAACTAGCAGGGGAACAGTCTCAGTCGCAAGCACTTGTGATCTCAGCGAAAACTGCGGGAACGGGCATTGTCTACAACGCGCTGGCATTGGCTCTTGGTTTTGGAATTATGATGCTGTCTGCGTTTCAGGGGTTGCAGAACTTCGGATTGTTGATCGCAGTGACGATGGTGATTAGTGCCATGAGTGCGTTTGCCATAAT
>CAZKDW010000118.1:0-4216 GCA_964551625.1 uncultured Thermotogae bacterium
CCCGGCGTTCTTGCAGATATCACAAGTGTTCTCAGCGATATGGGGATCAATGTGCTATCCGTGCGACTTCGATCCGTCGAGAATGAGACCATCGTTCACCTGCTGACCAATTGCCAATCCTACGCACATAAAGCTCTGCGCGGCGCTGGGTTCGAGATCATGGAGCGAGACGTTATCTTGCTAACGCTGCCGCACTATCCGGGCTTCCTTCGCCGGACAAGCGAGGCCTTGGCACGCAAAGATATCACTATCAACGACCTACATGTCTCAGTCCCAGAAGAAGGGAAAGTGGGCGTCGTCGTGCTGACATGTTCCAACAACGCCCACGCGATTCAGATCCTGCGCGGTTACTAACAGGTCAGTCGTCCGCTGGTTCGATGATCAGACTGCGCCCATCCGATCGCCCGAAGACTTCAGGAAAGTAAAATTCCTGTGCCAGTGTGGGCAACACGCCAAATTCACCTGGGACCACTGCACGAAGACTGTACTGGAACGTGTAGGTTCCTGAGGGCAAGTAGTCGGCGAATAGGACGGCCTTCTCATCCCTGAATTCAGATCGCGAATACCAGCGCCACCACCACCAGCTAAACCAATTCGAGGGGCCCGATGAGTCGCGGAATAAACTTGGTTCGCTAGCTGAGAGGCTTGTCGTTGCCAAGGAAGGATCGATCGCCTCGCATCCAGCAGGGAATGGATCTTCGACCACGACGTAATACAGATCGTTCGGCGCGATGATCGTCAGGCGAACTTGGATCTCCTCACCTGCAGAGATGGTATCGATCTCGGCGCAGGACTCTCCGATTGGGCACGATGAGGACACGTACTGTCGTTGAACGATGATGCCGCGCTGCAGGGCATCGATCTCTTCCACGGGGATGTAGGACGTGAGGTGTGCCGTGTAGTACAGGCGGCCGTCGCCTTCTCCGCGTGAGATGGTCAGTTCATTGGCAGAATCGGACAAGAGATTGGCAGCTCCGATCGTCATCTCAATTGGCGCATCGAGCGGACTGCCGTTGGTCTGTCCTTCGAACAATTCGAGGTCGTTGATTGTTGCGTAGAAGTCATAGGTCGGGCTCAACTCGCCTGTTGCAGCCATCCAATCGGTCAGCGAGATCAAAGCCCATGCTGTCTCCTGTGTCGTCTCCCAAATCCCACCCATGCGGGCTACCATCAGCCAGCGGACAACATTCGGTAACAACGGTTGATCGGGATCGAGGCGAACCAGGGCGTCCAAGATAATGGCTGTGGACCGCGTATCCGTGTTCATCGCCCACCAATCGTAGGTGGATTCCTCCCAGTGTACGCCTGTTGCAGAGATAATGGCCGCGGAATAGAGATCCGAAATCAGCGTATCGATGGCTGCCGAACTTCCGCCCGAAATCTGCAGAGTCAGTGCGAGCCACGCGCGTGCGTAATGACTGAGTTTTGCGCGCTCGTCGAAGAGGCCGCGGGCTGCATCCAATGCTTCGGTTTGTCGGCCTCCCTCTGACAACACATAAGCCAGCCACGCTTGGCGATTGGCGATCACGGTTGATGTGAGGTTTGTTGACGACACCAGAGACGAGGCGAGGAAATCGAGGCCGTTGTCGATGACGTGTTGCTGAATCTCAAAACCAGAACGCTGGGCCTGCAGCAATGCGTACACTGCGTAGGCAGACAGATACGAGCTGGAGTCGTCGGTGTCCCACCATCCCCAACCGCCGTCGACATTCTGTCGTACATACAGTTTTTCGATGCCCTCTGCGACCAGACCAGGCAGCTTGTCAGCCAGCTCCTGATTCTCGATACCCAGCTCAAGCAGTGCTCGATAGGTCAGAATGTTGGGCAAGAAACGGCTAACAACCTGCTCAGTGCATTCATACTCATAGTGTTCGAGGTAGTCGAGGCCCTGCTGCATGGCTGCTGCCAGGGACGTTTCCAGCCGAATCATCAGCTTGGATCGATCAAGGTCCAAGGTAGGAAGAAGCCCGATGACTTCCGTTCGGCTGCCAAAACTGTCAAGCTGGCCAGCAGTTCCGACAATCTCTGGAGACGTGTACTTGTAGACAAGCAGTGTTCCATCTGGCCCTGTTGTCAATCGGGGACGTGCTGCGTCGGATAAGTCGCCTGAAACGACACTGAAGGCAATGTCGACGACGGTAACATCCTGGACTACTCCCCACCATTCGACAGACAGCTCTCCTCTTGCCGGGATGAGCACCTCTTGAACAGGAGCACCGTCAAGAAGTAGGCCGGTCTGAGCAAGCGTGACTTCGGCCATGAGGTCTTCATCTGTCTGGTTGGACACGTTGGCCAACAGCCGAGATCTGTCGCCGACGACAAAGAAACGAGGCGTGACCGGTCGAATGAGCAGCGGTTTCGTTACCAGCAACTCAGATGTCGCTTCTCCAACCTCCGTACTGGCCGTTGCTCCAATGGCGCGGGCAACCCACGTCGTGAGATTATCTGGCAGATTAAAGGTCACTTGCGCATACCCCTGAGTATCTGTGGTGATGGCGCCATCCCAGTAAGCAGTGTCTTCGAAATCCTCGCGAAGCGTGATACCTGCCGGCAGTTGTTCGGCGGCTGAGGAACGCATGGCACTGCCATCGGAAGCCCCGGCTTCCATGGACATCGGGCTGGCAGTTGGAGGAATTGCCCCGACGGACGTATTTTCATACACAGCTTTGTCCTCATCGATGTCTTGTAACTCGTCGAGTTGCTCAGCCACCAACCGATTGATGGACAGTGTCAGGCCACTCGATGTGGCAACGCCAAGGCCGCGTCGTGCATAAAATGCGTCGAGGATAGCATTCGGCGTTCGTGGCATGAGTGACAATACAGCAGCGTCTACTAAGTCAAATGCGAGCGAAGTGACAGCGGGAAGGCCGTAAGGGTCTGTGACAGTTATGTCGTAGGAAATCTCAGTGGTTGGGAGTGCCTGATCGCTGGAAGGTACCATGTCGATGTGCAGCGACTTCGGATCCCGCGAAACCGTTAAGGCTGCATATCCAACCTTCATTTCTGCTGTCGCGGGGCCTCCGGCAGCAGCCAGCGAAGCCGCCTCCAGTCCTTGGAACAGCACGACGCTGACGTAAATATTAGGGATGTGCTCAGGTGAGATGGGCACCTCGATGACTGTGCTATTGGATTCCAGTAGCAGGACATCACGGAACAGAATGCCATCGCGTTCAATGGTCAGAAGAGCCCAATGAGGTTGGGAATAGGGACTTGGGATAAGAACCTGCGCCGTCTCACCAACTTGATACTCGGTCTTGTCGGGAATGAGCGTGATCCGGTCATCGTTGCTGCGTCGCCACGAAACGGCTTCCGACCCGCTGGCCCACACGAACAAGCTGGACCGTGTCTCATGACCGGCTTCGTCTGTCGCCACGGCGAGAACCTTGTAGGTGCCGCCTTCAGGTGGCGAGAAGGAGAACGAGCCGCTGCCTTCTGCATCGGTTTGCAGGGTTCCTGCCTCTACCTCGATGTCGTTGACTGTCCACGTCCATTGGCCGCCTCCCGCGTCGTCGGCTTCGAAGATGTTCTCCCATTCTCTGCGGATGATTTGATAGGCAACGTCTTGAGAAGGAACGCGCTCTCCTGCCCAATCGACGGTGACCACATCAACCTGCGTCGTGTCCCCTGCGCGAGCCACGGACCGAGCTGTGGCCAGGCCTGCATAGACGTCGGCTGCATGAATGATGACGGTTGAGCGGCCAGAGATTACCTGGCCATCTGCGCCACGTGCTGTAGCTTCGATTGTGAGGGTGCGACTTCCCAAGGGAACGGCGTCGTCAGCCTCGAAGACGAAGTCGGCTGGCAGTTCAATCAGGAGGTGCCCAGAAACATCCGTCGTGCCTGTTCCTTCTAGAACAGCAGTTGGCGTGGCCTGCGGCAGCCACCAGCAACTCCAGCAGCTCCAGGGATCGTCTCGATCTGTAAATGTGTATCGCCCCAAGTGAGAGGGTGAAAAGTGATAGGATTCAGAATAGATGCTCCATTCCACAGATCGGTCTGCCACGGGAGCTCCAAAGAAATACTCGACTTGCACCAACGTTCGAATTGCTGTGCCAGATACGAGTTGAGCGTCTTCAGGTGTGACGACGACTTGGAACTCCGGTGCCCGATAGGCTGCGACATCGAAGGTCTTACTGTGATAGCTCTGGATCGTTTCTACGCTGATGCGATAGCTGCCGATGGCGGTATCGTTGGCCAACTCGAATTGGCCTGAGAA
>CAZKDW010000119.1:0-1537 GCA_964551625.1 uncultured Thermotogae bacterium
AGATGCAGACGGACGGCCCCGCGTGCGAACCATGAAAGGCATTATCGACAAACAGCTTATTATCCGATGTGCCCTACGTTCTCTTCAACTGAGAAAGTTCGCCAGACTCAAGACGATCGAACTGCTGCATGGACGCCGCGTATGGAGAAGTGGTTCAGTGGTCCTGACGATGTCCACTATGCCGTAGTCAAGATTGAGCCCTTGCGCATTCGCATGTTCCCCATTGGCGGTGGCCCTGCAGGCGGTGTCTGGACAGCCTAACTCAAGCCTCATCTACAACGGTTTGATCATGTGGATGTCTTCTGGTTCAAGTGCGAAGAGCGCTGGATAGGGTATCCGCGTCCGCACGAAGCCCCGACTCATATAGAAGCCAACAGCCGATTCTGAGGGCGTTGCAGAGACATACATCTGCTGAGCGCCCGTCTGGTGTGCCATCTCTACGATTTCGTTGAAGAGATAGCTGGCGATTCCCTGCCTACGATAGCCATTGCTGACGTGCAGGAGCGCAAGTTGGGCCATAATTTCTGTGAGGTAAGGGCGAAATGCCGCCAGACCGACCAATCGATCGCTATCGAACGCTCCAAACAGGATTCCATCGTCCGCGAGGATGCCTTCGAGGAAATGGAGCATGTGAGGAATCGAATGCTCATCTCCTTCCTCACGCCAAGGGGAGCTATCCCACTGCACATTCATGCGAACGAGCTGATCTCCCTCAACACGATAGCCTATGCGGACGCACTCGGTTCGATCGATATCTCGAATTCGGTCAACTTCTGAATTCGCTAGTCTTCGATAGGTGATAGCAGACATAGGATAGTCTTACACACTTGCGATGATCCCGACAATTCCCTCGGCGTTGAACTAGCAAAACAGAGCGTTTCTTCGTAGACTATTCCACTATGGAATACTTGGAGGCTCGCCACAACACACGCGGATTTCCCGTCGAATTCGCGGCCTTAGGCTTCTTGATCGAAGAACCCCTACATGGCTACGCCTTAAGAACGCGTATTGAAGAGGGCTTAGGCCCCTTGTGGCAGATTGCATCGAGCCAGCTGTATCAGGTTCTGCATCGGTTAGAAGATCAGAACTACGTGAGCCGATCTTCTGAATCGCCCTCTGCTGGTCCATCTAAGACGGTCTATCACGTAACATCTGACGGCGAAGCCGCCTTCTGGAATTGGGCGCGGGAGCCAGTTCGCACGATGCGAACCGTGCGAGTTGAGTTCGCTGCCAAACTCTACTTCCTCCGCAGGCTTAGGCAAGACGCCGTTCTCCTTCTGATCGACGCGCAGATCAATGCACTTGAGTCCATGAAGGAACGTGTAACCTCTGAGCATAAGAAGGGCAGTGATGATTCTGCGCTCAATGCTGCATGGCTAACGTTTCAAACCTCAACCCTGAACAACTTCTATCAATGGCTCGCTGCCCATCGAACGCAGCTGTCCTCATAAGGAGAATGCCCTATGACCAAACTATGGATTGCACTGCCCCTCGTACTTCTCTGTGCATTTGCCGGACTCGCCCAATCCGAGACGAC
>CAZKDW010000119.1:1637-4171 GCA_964551625.1 uncultured Thermotogae bacterium
CAATTGGTCATGGCAGATGGATCGCAGCATGAGGCTGTGGCTGAGCAGTTGCGCGAACTGGGGATTCCCGTCGTTCTGTATCACGCAGAGACCCCTGATGAATTGAAAGAAGCCGTCACGCTAACAGCTTCATTCCTTGGCCCCGATGCTGAGACCAAGGCGGACGCATTCATCGCAGATTACGACCGAATGGTGGATGCCGTCTCAGACGATCTCGCATCTCTCAGGCCAGACGATCGCGCACGCGTCTTGTTCATCGGGACAAGCTTGACCAGGGTAATCAGCGACGAGATGTATCAAACCGATCTCATCGAAGCCGCTGGCGGCTCGTCCGTCTCAAGCGAGCTGTTTGGCTCTTGGAACGAGGTGAATCTCGAACAGATCTTGCTTTGGGATCCAGAGATCATTGTCATTGCTCCTTATGGCCCTATTCAGCCCGCGGACATCCTCGAAAACCCCGATTGGCAATCGCTTGATGCTGTCCAATCGGGTCGCGTGTACCGAATGCCTCGACTGATTGCTCCCATAGACACGCCTGTACCCGAGTCGCTTCTGGGCATTGCCTGGATGGCTAAGGTCTTCTATCCAGAGCTTGTAACCCTAGACTTAGCTCAAGAGGTCGTTCGTTTCTATGCCGATTATTATCAGTTCACGCTGACAGATGAAGAGCTTGCCCAAATGACACGTCCATGATCGAACCGAACCGTGTCGCTCCGTGGCTTCTTGCCGCGCTGCCTGTGAGCATGTTCGTTGTGGCTCTGTTTCTTGGGCGATATGGCGTGCAGGTTCAGGATACGGTACGCGTTCTGTTGGGGATGGACGGCCCATCCGACGTATTCCGCGCTCTCATTCTTCGCGTTCGCCTGCCGCGCGTGCTAGCAGCTGCCTGTGTTGGAGCCAATCTGGCCGTCGTCGGTGCAGCATTCCAAGGCTTGTTTCGAAATCCGTTGGTCGACTCGCGCATCCTCGGAGTCAGCTCGGGAGCCGCGTTCGGAGCTGCACTAGCATTGCTGTTCACCAGCCAAGGCATGGTCGTCCAGGCCAGCGCCTTCGTCTTTGCCATGGCAGCCATTGCCTTGGTGATGCTCGTTGGCATTCGCTTTGGATCCTCAACTCTCGTTCTCGTCATCGGCGGAATTCTGGTCGGCGCATTGTTTAACTCCTTCCTTGGATTGATCAAGTACGTTGCCGATCCATTAAGTACGCTGCCCGCCATTACCTATTGGCTGTTGGGCAGTTTGAATGCAACGCAATGGGCCGACCTCCCCCCGCTTCTTACGATTACGGGACTGGGAATGCCCTTCTTCATGCTGCTTCGGTGGCGGCTAAATCTGCTGACTGTGTCAGACACAGAGGCTCAAGCCATGGGCATCCGCGTACGCTTGCTTCGCACCGTGATTGTTACCGTCGGAACGCTGTTGGTGGCTGCATCTGTGGCCCTGGCGGGCACGATCGGATGGATCGGATTGGTTGTTCCTCATGTGGCTCGTGCGTGGGTTGGCCCTGATCATGGGAGGCTCATTCCCGCATCTGCCGCGCTGGGGGCAACCACGCTCATTCTGTTGGACACAGTTGCACGAACAGCATTGCCTAGTGAGATCCCTTTGGGCGTCCTGACGGGGCTTATCGGCGTGCCCGCATTCTTCCTGCTCTTTCTTCGCTTCTTGCGAACAAGAGGGGAGGCCCAGTGAATCTGACAACGTCTGAGCTGGCCTTTGCCTATTCGCCAGAGCGCGAGATCCTAACCTCTGTATCGCTGTCTCTAGAAAAAGGCTGTGTACTCTTCATTCTGGGCGCGAATGGCACAGGCAAAACCACGCTGCTGGAGTGCATGTCGGGCCTGCGTGTGCCCTTACGCGGGAGCGTCCGTGTCGATGGGCAGGATCTCCACCAGCTTCCAGTCCGTACGCGAGCGCAGAACATCGGATTGGTTCCACAAATGCACGAGCCCGTTTTCGAGTTTACAGTGGAGCAGGCAGTCCTTATGGGGCGTGCACCCCATCTGGGATTATTCGGGAGGCCTAGCAAGCAGGATCATCAAGTCGTTCGCGACGTCATTGATGCCGTAGGCATTCCACATCTGAGCCACCGCCCCTATACAAAGATCAGCGGAGGAGAACGGCAGTTGGCGTTAATCGCGCGAGGTCTCGCCCAGGGAGCACGCTGCTTACTAATGGATGAGCCGGTAGCGCATCTGGATCCACACCATCAACATGATGTCCTGAGCGTCGTTCGCCAGCTTGCGGATGATGGGTTGTCCTTTGCAATAACATCGCATCTGCCCAATCACGCCCTCCTCTATGGGGATTGGGTCGCCTTCCTCAAGAATGGAGAAGTCGCTGTGCAGGGCATTCCTGCAGAGACCATCACGGAGCAATCTCTCAAGACCGCCTACTCGATGGAGTTTGAGATCATCGTCGGAGCTAGCGGATCACGAGCCGTCCTTCCCAGACTTCAGCGCAGAACGAATCTAGAGAGCTGGTAGTCCAGGCTGGCTCAAGAAGAAGACGTTCGTGAGACGGGACAGCAACATC
>CAZKDW010000120.1:0-4162 GCA_964551625.1 uncultured Thermotogae bacterium
CCTAACGGAAGCGTCTGCCCAGAGAAGTCGTGCGGCGCGGCTTCTCACTAGCAACGCGGAAGAATCACGCCCAGAGAAGTCGCACAGTGTGACTTCTCACTAGCAACGCGGAAGAATCACGCCAAGAGAAGTCGCACTGTGCGACTTCTCACTGGAAAACCGGGAGAACCAAGCCCATAGGAATTGCCCCCCATCCCTATAAACGGCACATCCCTAACGGAAGCGTCTGCCCAGAGAAGTCGCAAAGTGCGACTTCTCACTAGCAACGCGGAAGGATCACGCCCAAGAGAAGTCGCAAAATGCGACTTCTCACTAGCAACGCGAAGCGTTGCCAGCTACCATGCTCAGAGAAGACAAGAGATGTATCGAAGCGATCGGTGCTTTGATACTGGGAACTTGGAGATCTCCTCGCAACATAAAGACATCGCCCAGATTCCCCCACCTTATGGAGGTGAAGATTCATTGCCAGAACGAAAGATGCAGATTGCAGCAGATAACGAAACTCGCCGTGGAAACTATGCGAACCTTGCTCTCATTTCCCATCGCAAAGAAGAATTCATCATCGACTTTTTGATGACCGACCCACAGACTCAATCCCCCAAGGGAGACCAAGCGATTCTGACGTCTCGCGTCATCGTCAATCCTGGGCACATGAAACGCCTGTATCAGGCCATTGGTGAGAATATCCAGCGTTATGAGAAGAATTTCGGAAAGATTGTCCTGCCGCCAACGCTTACCTAGCGCCTATCGGGAGGTCTCATGAATCTCGCATTTCTCGAACCGTATCGTGGCGATATCCGCGCTGGCCTGGCGAAAGCGCTTCATGGCGACGATGCCACACGCCAGATGTTGCGCTATCACGTTGGATTGGAAACAGCCAAGGGGCAGCCAACTGATACCTTGGGCAAGCTGTTGCGTCCAGGCCTGCTCTTGTTCGTTGCCGAGGAGCTGGGCGCGAGGCGAGAAGTTGCGTTGCCAGCAGCCATTGCCCTTGAACTGATCCATAATTTCTCGCTGATTCATGATGACATCGAAGATGAAGATACGCGTCGACGCGGGCGAGCCACTGTTTGGTCTCTTATCGGCGTCGCCAAGGCGATCAATGCTGGAGACCTGATGATCACGCTTGCCCTGCTTGAGGGGTCGAAGGCTTCGCCTGACGTCGTCACCTGCCTGTTGGATGCCATGCGCGACTTGGTCGATGGCCAATCATTAGATTTAGATTTCGAATCGAGATGGATCACACCACCCGAATACCGAGCCATGATTCAGCTCAAGACAGGCGCATTGTTCCGCTGTGCTTTTGAATTGGCAGGCATCGTCGCTGACGTCCCGTCCGAGTTGATCAAACGCCTGGCCTCGTTCGGCGAAGAGCTGGGGATGGCATTTCAGGTGCGCGATGACTTGTTGGGCGTGTGGGGAGATGAAGACCAACTGGGCAGACCAGCAGGTTCTGACTTGCGAAAGCGCAAGAAGGCCTATCCCTTGGTCGCAACTCACGAGAGAGCATCAGATGATGATCGCAAGTTTGTCGAAGGTGCGATGAAGAGTGAACCCGTGAGTGATAGTCACATCGAGAAGATCCTCAACTTGATGGCTCGTTTGGGTATTCGCTCTGATGGCGAAGTGCGGATGCAAGCCCACCTCCAAGAGGCCGTCAAGCAACTCCCCTATATCCCGTTTTCAGAAGACGGACTGCAGAATTTAGGCATCCTATTCGAGGGGCTCACAGCATTTATGAAAGCGCCTAAGTCGGAAGAAGCAAGAGGCTAACCATGGACATCATTCGTGCCAGCGTGCTGGGATTCTGTGGGGGCGTCCGTCACGCCGTTGCCATGCTAGAAGATGCCTCCCATCAATTCGGCACGATCTACACACTGCACGAGATCGTGCACAATGCGCACGTCATGGACCGATTGAGAGAGGAAGGCGTTATTCTCGTCGACTCTCTGTCAAAGATTCCCGATGGCGCAACAGTTGCCCTGACTGCCCACGGGGCCCCACTGTCTCTAATCGCAGGGATCCAGGCACGCCATCTGAACCTTATTGACGCGACGTGCCCTATTGTGGCAGATGCCCAACGCAGGGTGGCTGAGAACTCCAAATCTGGACGATTCACCATCATCTTTGGCGATAGCCAGCATTTAGAAGTTCGTAGCCTCCTCTCCCATGCCAGCGCCGGAGCGATAGCCGCCGAATCGATGGAGGGGCTGGCCATTCCTTCAGAAGGGCGCCTGGGCCTGGTCGCGCAAACCACAAAGGCACCTGAAGCACTGCAGGCCTTTGCCTGCGACCTGCGTGCGCAATTACCAGACAAGACAGACCTTGTCATTCAAGACACGACTTGCCCCGAACCCTTGGCTCGCTATCGTGCAGCACGTAAGTTGGCTACAGACGTGGATGCTATCATCGTTGTAGGCGGTTCCATGTCCGCCAATTCGCGAAATCTCCACGCCGTATGCCGCGAAAGCGGGAAGCCTGCCTTCTTTTTGGAGTCAGCAGACGAAATCGATAGATCGACGATTGCGACGTATCGCCGCATCGGCCTCACAGCAGGAGCTTCAACGCCTGACTGGGTCATTGACTCAGTAGAACAGAGATTACGGCAGTTGTAGGCCGAAATTCTTGGCTCTAGTTCTCTCATATAATGAGACGAAATGCGCCTGCTCTTCGCACTTTGCGAGATCGCTAACTCATGCTATAATGCCCGCCACTTGAGAGAGGTGATCGTCATGTCGCAGACGATAACGGAGAAAATTCTCGCGAACCACGTTCGTGAGGGTTCCCAGGAGCGCGGGCAGGATGTCGGTATTCTCATCGACCAATGCCTAACGCAGGACTCGACCGGAACGATGGCGTGGCTAGAGTTCGAAGCACTCGGACTCGACCGCGTAAAGGCGGATCTGGTGGTCTCATATTCCGACCACACATCCCTTGGATTCAAAGGTGAATCCACGGATGACCACATCTTCCTACAGACCATCGCGTCACACTATGGGGCAAAATTCTCCAAGAACGGTAATGGTGTTTGTCACCAGATCCAATACGAACGCTTCGGAGTCCCGGGCAAGACCCTCATCGGATCTGACTCGCACACGCCAACAGGCGGGGGACTTGGTATGCTGGCCATCGGAGCCGGCGGCATGGACGTCGCCGTGTGCATGGGTGGCGGACTGTTCTATCTGACAGTTCCCAAGATGATGAAGATCGTGCTCACAGGAAAGCTCTCAGCCAACGTCTGTGCCAAAGACGTGGCCCTTGAGATCCTTCGACGCATTTCGGTTAAGGGCGGCGTCGGCTACTTCCTCGAATACGCCGGCCCCGGAATTAAGACGCTGACTGTTCCCGAGCGAGCCACCATCACCAACATGGGGACCGAGACCGGTGCCACATCGTCTGTGTTCCCATCCGACGAAGTCACTCGCGACTTCCTCCGCATGCAGGGACGTGAAGGCGACTGGGTTGAATTGAAGGCCGACGAGGACGCTGTCTATGACAAGATCCTTGAGATCGATCTTTCCACGATTCAGCCACTGGTGGCCATGCCTGGGATGCCTGACAACGTATTTGATCTCGAAGAGGTCAAGGGCACGAAGCTTGACCAAATCTTCATCGGATCCTGCACCAACGGCTCCTATCTCGATATCAAGATCGTGGCTGAGATGCTTAAGGGTAAGAAAGTCTGCCGAGACATCGATGTCATCGTATCCCCGGGCTCACGCCAGTCGTGGGAGATGCTGATGGAAGATGGCAGCTTCCTCGAAATGACCAAGGCCGGCGTTCGCATGATCGAACCGGGCTGTAACGCCTGTATCGGTATCGGATTTGTTCCTGGCAACGGGCATCTTTCGCTGCGTACTGTCAACCGAAACTGGGCAGGCCGTGGTGGCAGCAAGTTCGGCAAGCTGGCGCTATGCGGACCCCAAGTTGCAGCAGCGTCTGCACTCACTGGCGTCATCTCGGATCCACGAGACTTGCCCACAGTGGAAGTCACTGTCGATCATCTGACAGTCGATGATTATCTCATCCTTGATCCCAAGGGTCCTGAGGTTGAGATTCGCCGAGGACCGAACATTGTCGCATTGGGCAACCAGAAACCGCTCGTATCCGTGCTCAAGGGCGAAGTCCTGCTCAAGCTTGGTGATGGCATCTCCACAGACGC
>CAZKDW010000121.1:0-4162 GCA_964551625.1 uncultured Thermotogae bacterium
TGTTCTTGGTAACGCTGATTCTCTTTTTCCAATCTGCGTCGCTCGATGGCGAGCTCACTCACTCGCAAGGCGCTGGCGACTGTGGACTTGAAGTCAGTGCGGGCGATTGGTTTGGAGAGATAGTCAAAGGCGCCCAAACGGACGGCTTCGGCTGCTGTTTCTGCTGTGGGTTCCCCGGTAATCATAACGACTTGCGTATCCGGGGAGATCTCGTTGATGCGTTTGAGCAGCTTCACTCCCGTCATGCGCGGGAGGATAATGTCGGTGACGACGACGGGGGGCTGCTTCTCCTTCAACAGTTCCAGTGCCTGCGTTGCGTCTTCTGCAGTGAATACCTCGTGTCCGTCCTCTCGAATGAACTCGGCAAGTGTATTCCGGATACTTCTTTCGTCATCGACAATCAGGATTCTTGGCATGAATAATCCTCTCTAGACTTGCTTATGGTTCCAAAGGCCGGTCTGTCTCAACAGGCAGTTCCATCGTGAAGCGAGTGTAGGCATTTGGCTCGCTCTCGACCAGTAAGTGTCCATGATGCTCGCGCACGAGGCCATAGGAAATCGATAGCCCCAGGCCCGTACCCTGCTCGCGTGGTTTGGTTGAGAAGAAAGGATCGAAGATACGCTCAACGATGTCCGCGGGGATACCGCGGCCGTGATCTTCAACGATTGTGCGGATCCAAGGCGTGTCTTCTCTGCTAAAGGCATCTGCGGTGACCTTCAAAATCTTGTCCTCATCGAACTTGGGATAGCGATCATTGAGTGCGTCACGCGCATTCATAAGTAGATTGATCAAAACCTGCTCGATCTGTTGTGACCGACAATTCAACCAGGGCATGTCCGGTGCGATGTTGACAATCAGCGTGATCTGATCCTTTCTTAGCAGGGAGCCGATGAGCGAGAGGGTTGCATCGATAATGTCTGACAGGAAGGCGGGACTGCGTCTCTCATCTTCTTGCTTGGAGAAGGAGAGCAGCCCTGTAACGATTTTTGCCACTCTGTTACCCTCCTCAACAATTCCTGTTGCGAATTTGCGGAGAGTGTCGTCATCGATGCGATCGTGGATCAGCTGTGCGTAATTGATGATGCCCGTCAACGGGTTGTTGATCTCATGGGCAGCACCGCTGGCCAGGGTGCCAATTGATTCTAGCTTTTGGACTTGGCGAAGCTGGCTTTCCACCTCTTTTCGTTCTTGCTCTGCCGCTCTCTTCTCGGTGATGTCCTGGCCGGAACTTAAGGATCCAGTGATATTTCCTTCATCATCGCGAACCACGATGTTGTGCCAAGCTATCATTCGTTGCTCTCCGGATCGTGTAAGCACTGGCCCCTCGCTGTGCTCTGGCGAAGTTCTCTTGCCGGCCATGATTTGGCCACCATATGTGCCGCGGGCAATGCTGCGCAATGAATTCGGAATGCACGCTTCGAACCAGTCGCGACCGATCAGCTCGCCTTCGTACTCGTACCCGAGAATCTTCAGGCCACGCTGGTTCATCAATGTAATTCGGCCGTCTCGATCCAAGGCGACGAACATCGTGCCAGCGATATCGAGGTATTTTTGAGCTTGCTCCTTTTCCTTTCGTAGAAGGTCGGCCGCATCTTGCCGGGCGCTGATGTCTCGAAACACGCCCTGCATGACGGGCCGTCCGGACCAAGTGACTAGGCGGGCACTGATTTCTACGGGTACACGTTCTCCGCCTGAGCGAAACACGAAATGTTGGATTGATCTTGCGTGTTCCGTTGACTTAAATTCAAGATACTGAGCAGAGAAAATCTCCGTAGATTCTCGCGCCAAATCACTCGGGTGAATATCCGTTTGATGTAGTCCCACAATCTTATCAAGCGGGCGATCGAGAAGGCGTGTTGCTGCCCGATTGGCGGCCAAAACAATACCGCTGTCAGCATCTGCGAGGAAGACGGCGTCTGGTAAGTCCTCGTACAAAGCGCGATACCGTTCCTCGCTCTCAAGCAGGGCCGCAATCTCCTTCCGCCGAAGGTACGAATACACAAAGAAGAACCAGAGAACGGGGACTAATGATTGTGAATAGTCCTCGTAAGGGGCTAGCGCTGCGGTAATTCCGTTCCACTCAAGCACATTGCTCGTCGTATAAAAAAGGGAGACCAGTGCAATCGCCAGCAGCAGGAACATCGATTCCCGAGATAGCTCGTATTGTTGTCTACGAAGGATTCCAACAATAGCCATAGCCAGTGCGACAAACGACAGTAGGTCGATGAAGCCAACGGTTGTCATGGTCTCTCTTGCCTCTTGGTGTGAAGAGCAATCCAGCACCAGCGCGAGAAGAGCACGGCGCTGAGAGCATAGCTCGCATGCTCAGCGATGTTCAGAATGTTTGTCCAAAGGATGCTCTCGACAACGGTTACTATCGATCCCAGAAAGAGCGCTCCGTAGGCGGATAGCAGAAGGAATCGGTTCGGAACGAGTTTTAGGCTCCGCATCTGGGTGAGAAGAAAGATAAGAACTGCGACGGTGATCACCATGTTGAACAATTCATTATCTTGAAACAAGCGCAGCACCTCCGGCTTCTTTACCCAGGATAAGTGGGAATCTGTGGCAGCGATCCTAGTTTCCCATCTTACCATGAATCGTGGTTGGTTAGCGCCCAAGCTTCCTGTCTTCTGACGAAGTAAGCTGTTGCATGGAGGAAATATGAACCGAGATCCTGGAGAACCGAGGCAGCGACTTCGAACCGTTGGTATAGCCCCTGGAATCCTTCCTCCAGGCTTACACAATGCCATCACCGACGTGCCCGGCGTGAGCGTAGGACATGTGACAGTGATCCGCGATGACGACATCCGAACTGGCGCCACGGCGATCCTCCCTCACGGAGGCAATCTCTACCTTGAACGTGTTCCCGCAGGCATCGCTGTAGCCAATGGATATGGAAAGTTGATGGGATTGACTCAAGTTGCAGAGCTTGGCGAGCTTGAGACACCGATCGTTCTAACCAACACCTTAGCTGTTCCGCGCGCTGCCGATGCCATCATGGATTGGACACTGTCGCAATCGATGACAACGAAGATTCGATCAATCAATCCAGTCGTTGGCGAAACGAATGATGGAAGACTGAACGCGATTGAGAAACGCGTTCTGACATCAGATCAAATCTTGGAAGCGATCACGCAGGCTTCAAGCCAGCCACCAGTTGAGGGAAATGTGGGCGCAGGAACGGGCACAGTGGCTTTCGGATGGAAGGGCGGCATAGGTACCAGTTCGCGTCTCTTGCCTCAATCGCTTGGCGGCTACTGTGTTGGCATTCTTGTGCAATCTAATTTCGGTGGCGTGCTGCAGATTCTGGGAGCGCCCATCGGACAACTGCTGCGGCAGCACTATCTGTATGCGAATCTGTCCGAATCCGCCCAACGGGAAGAGGCCTCTGAACACAAACAGGTCGCCGAAGTAAGAGGCCGAGCGGATGAGACGGCAGACGGGTCGATCATGATTGTGATTGCCACCAATGCGCCGCTGTCAGATCGTAACCTTGCTCGATTGGCTCGGCGTGCTTTTGCTGGGTTGGCGCGAACGGGGTCTTCGTTCACGAATGGGTCGGGTGACTATGCTATCGCCTTCTCCACAGCCGGCTCCGTGCGCCGGACGCCTGAGAGACGGAAGAGCGTGTCCGCGATACCGACATTGGGCAATGACGCCATAACGCCCCTATTTCAGGCAGTGATCGAAGCAACTGAAGAGGCCATTATCAATTCCCTGTTTATGGCCGAGACGATGACGGGGCGAGATGACACAACGATTGAGGCCTTACCCCTGGAGCGCGTATTGCCGATGCTGCTTTCATACGGCGAGACCCAAGCCGTATCGGAGGAATGACGATGCCAGAAGATCGTGTGGATCTGTTTGATTCGTGGGCTGCCAACTACGACCGGAGCTTGCATCGTGATCAATCTGTCGGCTCTTACCCGTTCGCTGGATACGATAAGGTGGTGGAGGGTGTCGTTGCGCTAGCGCAGATCAGACCGGAGCACAATGTCCTCGATGTCAGCGCAGGTACGGGTAATCTGACGGCGAGACTCGTGGATCAGGCCAGCGAGGTTTGGGGAACCGACTTCTCTGAGAAGATGCTCATCAAGGCGCGAGAGAAGGTTCCGCGAGCACACTTTGTTCGTTGGGATATGGAGGATGCTTGGCCGCCTGA
>CAZKDW010000122.1:0-4087 GCA_964551625.1 uncultured Thermotogae bacterium
ATGGTAGTAGTCCCACCAACGCATCCATGATGGTCTTAAATGAATCGGCAATCGCTGATTCAGGCTGTGCAAGAACATAGGGATCTCCCACATCTCCGGCCACACGAGCTGCTGGATCCATAGGGATTTTCCCCAGGAAGGCAATGTCCTGCTTCACAGCTTCGGTCTTGCCTCCATCTGTGCCAAACACGTCAATCGTTTCTCCACAGTGAGGGCAGATCAAGCCCGACATATTTTCAACAATGGCAATCGTCGGGATCTCCAGCTTGCGAGCGAAGTTGATCGCCCGCCTGGCATCGAGCAACGCCACTTCCTGCGGCGTTGTAACGACGATGGCCAATTGCGGCTTTACGTCTTGGGCGATTGTCAGGGCCTCATCGCCAGTTCCTGGAGGGAGGTCCATAATCAGCGTGTCCATGTCTCCCCACTCTGTGTCATTCAGCAGCTGTTCCAATGCTTTGGAGCGCATGGGACCGCGCCAGATGACGGCAGCGTCTGCAGGGAGCAACGATGCGAGAGAGACCACCTTCACGCCGTGGCGTTCATGCGGAATCAGCTTCTCATCCACAGCTTGTGGATGTTCGTTGATCCCCATCATCTGCAGCACATTGGGACCCGTGATGTCAGCGTCAAGCAACCCAACGCTGTAGGGTCCTTGACTGAACATGCAGGCAAGATTCACGGCGACCGTTGTCTTGCCCACGCCACCCTTGCCGCTAAAGACGACAATGCGATTGGCTATCGAATCAGAAATCACTTGACTGCCTCCATGAAGCTTCCAAAGATATCGCGCATGGCAATGCCAGCGGGACTGTCCTTATCTTCCGCCACACTACGTCCCTCTAGCAAGCGCGTGGTCACAGCGCGATCATAGGGTATGAGGCCAAGCACGGGCAGATCGTGATCCGATGCAAATTGTTCAAGCTGTTTGGTCACATCGAGACTCAAGTCTGCCTTGTTAATAACTAGGTAGGAGGGAATTCGGAAATGGTTGACAACGCCGAGAACTCGCTCCAAATCGTGCATCCCAGACAACGTCGGTTCCGTCACAAGGATCACTACATCGACACCGCTCACAGATGCAATGACGGGACAGCCAATGCCCGGAGAGCCATCCACAATCGCCCACTTGGGATTCAGAGGCTCGGCCATCGTTTGCATGTTTTGCTTCACCTGCATAACCAATTTGCCTGATGTCTCTTCACCAGGCAGCAATTCTGCGCTCGCAAGCAAACCCCATTTGGTCTCTGCATTAAACCACTGCCCAGAAATGCGCGGCTCAAGCGTTAGCGCGCCCGTAGGACAGGCTGTAACACAGGCTCCACAGCCCTCGCACATGAACGGATCAATGTCGAACTCCTTGCCTACTGCGTCAAACCGACAGACGTCACGACACCGGCCACATTGGATACACACAGAGGCATCCCTGACAGCCTCTTTGGATCCTGTGAATTCGCCTGTGTCAATCGTCTTAGGGTCTAACAGGAGATGTAGGTTAGCTGCATCAACGTCACAGTCAGCGAGGATCTTATCTTCAGCCAACACAGCAAATGCTGCGGCAAGTGATGTCTTGCCCGTTCCACCTTTGCCTGAGAGAAAAAGGATCTGTCTCATCGGGCCACCTCCCTCAATCGATTGGCCAATTCGACAAATCGCTCTCGCCACGACGGATCCACATCAACCAACGGCGTTCCCACGGCATAGGACTCGGCAATCGTGCGGTCAAACGGGATCGTCATTACCACAGGGATATTCTCCTGCACACAATACTGTTCGACCTGATCATCGCCAATGCCGTGGCGGTTAATGACAACAGCTGTGGGCACATCGAGTGTTCGTGCCACTCCGACAGCTGCCTTGAGATCATGCAACCCAAAGGGTGTCGGTTCCGTCACCAGTAGAGCTACACTCGCCTCGTACAATGCAGCAATCGTCGGGCACCCGGTTCCTGGAGGCGCATCAAGAATGCTCAATAGCGTCTCATCAATCTCCTTCTTCAAGGCATGAATGATTGGCGTAGCCATTGTCTCTCCAACATTGAGCAGGCCGCGCGCGAAGGGGAATCCTCGCGCAGTCCCCGATTCCACAACGCCAAGCTGATGGGGAACTTCGCTGATCGCGCCACTCGGACAGACCAATCCACAACGACCACACCCGTGACAGAGGGAATCGTACACGAGGATGTTCTCTCCCATGAGCGCAAGTGCGTTGAATTCACAGGCTTCGACACAGGCACCGCAACGCGTACATATTTCCGAATCGATCTCCGGTAGTTGCTTATCAACTGACCGCGACGTGTCGAAGTCAGGCTTGAGGAAGATATGCGCATTGGGCTCTTCTACATCACAGTCAAGAAACTGAATTGACTCGGAAGAAGCCAGGGATAGCGCCAGATTGACAGCAACAGTCGTCTTGCCCGTCCCGCCCTTCCCACTGGCAATTGCGATCCTCATGAAACGTTTTTCTCGTTGTCGTGGAACGTGTGTTGCTGGCAAGCGTCGGTATCTGACGCACTGGTCAGGGAACCCGACTTCCACGCATAGATGGCTTCACCAGCAGTCCCATTGACGCCAATGCAAACCTCGATTCCGTTCCCGCCAAAAATGCCGAGTGCTCGGCGTCCGGCGCCTTGGCAGAGCAGGACGTCGACACCCAGACCGGACAGAATATCGGCAGGCAATCCACTGCCACCCGCATGTTCGGAGGTATTGTCAACGACGCTCACAGTTCGCGTAGCTGTGTCAAAGATAGTAAATGTCGGCACGCGTCCGAAATGCTCGCCGACTCGATCGTCGAGGCCTCCGCGTCCGGCTGTTGGAACACAAATCTTCGTCATGGCGATCAGCCTCCGTGACCCTGGCTTGTTGGACCCGTGGGATTCTGGAGAGTGCCCGCTTTGTAGGCTGCGATCGCCTCTCGAACAGTACCCTTGGCTCCAATGTGGATTTGGATGCCTGCAGCAGTCAATCCTTGGAATGCATTGGGCCCCACATTGCCTGTAAGCAGCGTCTGCACGCCTTTGCTCACCATGGTTTGTGCGGCCTGTACACCAGCGCCATGGGCACCAGGCACGTTTTCTACTACCTCTGTCTCAAGCGATTCCGAATCAACGAACAGAAAGTAGCGTGCGCGGCCGAAGACGGGATCCACTTGAGCATCTAGATCTTTCCCTGTGGTGGTTATGCAGATTTTCACGTTCACATCCTTGTGGGTGTTCAAGCTAGCGTGCGCAGAATTACGAGTCAGACGTACTCGACTCATCCAACTGCGTGATTCGACTCTGGATCTGTTCCAATTCGCTCTGAATGTACTGAGCTTGTCTTTGAAGCTCAGATCGCTCTTGGGTTTCTGTCATAGGAGCGTTCACCGGCACAGCACCAACGGCTCCCAGATTCTGGTAGCCGAACCCTCTACGCCCCATTCCCATGCCCATGCCTCCGCGTCCTCGTCCATTGAAGCCAAAGCCGCGCCCCATGCCGGCGCCTCTGCCTCGACCCACGAACCCTGCCCCTGCCGGAACTGCGCAGTAACCGCGAGCGCCACCTGTCATTGAACCCATTCCCTGTGGACCTGTCTTGTCAAATCCTGGCATGTCTATCTCCTTTGCTCTTCTCGAAACTCGTAAGACGTAAGCATAGGGAAGAGTCGTTGTGGCTATTATGGGCATATGCACGCTCTTGTCAAGGCGTTCGTCTATGACTCTTCTTGGGCTCTTCTTGAACACTTCTTGTCATGAATGGACGTCGCCTCTATACTGGGCCTGACATGCCAAGAAACAAGAAGATGCGATACTGCCGCGGGATCGATGGATATAACCTTTACAAGCCTTCGGGCATCCCCTTGTCCCAGATGGAGATTATCGAGCTTGGGCTTGATGAGCTTGAGGCGATGCGTCTCTGTGATTTTGATGGCAAACAGCAAGAAGAAGCGGCCAATGCCATGGGCGTTTCTCGGGGGACGATTCAGCGCCTGTTGGAGTCTGGCCGGCGTAAGACATTGGATGCCTTGGTCTGCGGAAAGGCGCTGTCCTTTGCCGATGCCGAGCATGTGTGCATACGCCCATCTTCTGAAAGAGGTCGAGGACACC
>CAZKDW010000123.1:0-4046 GCA_964551625.1 uncultured Thermotogae bacterium
AGGCAGAAGCGATTCGGTTGGTGAACGAGGCTGCGAACACCTACTTCGTCGGGAATGCTCAGGTATTGCGAAAACTTGAGGCCACGGAGAAGGCGCTTCAAGACAATGCGAAGATCGTCATCCCTACAGGCTCAGAACTAATCAACGTCATCGGCGAACTGGCAGGCATGACACCTGTACCAACAAAGCGACCTCCGACCGATGTAAGGTAGCGGTCGCCTGCTTCCGCCCAGTGATCGGCAATCCGAGGAGAGTCAAATCATGACTCTCCTCGGATAAATTCCTGATGCACCTTGTGGGGATGCACTCTTTCGGATATATATCGGTACCGATATATCGGCGGCGAGCTACCAAATTCATTGCCGTCGCTCCGGAGGATGAATGAAAGCACGTCGCGTCTTGCTAGCGCTAGTCGGCACCAATTTCTTGAGCGCTATGGGGATCACCATCGTGGTCCCGCTGATTGCCAACCTTGATCAGATCTTCGGAGTCTCATCCGCTTACGGAATCTGGATCATCACGCTATTCATGCTCAGCTATGCCATGGGAATGGCACTCATTGGCCGCTTGAGCGATGCCATCGGCCGGCGCCCCGTCTACATTACAGCGATGGGAGTGTTCGCCCTCGGTTTGCTGGTCAGCGCCCTCGCCCCACGCTTTGAGTGGGTCCTGGTGGGACGGTTCCTGCAGGGGCTTGGCGCCAGCGGATCGTTGCCAATCGCACAGACAATTGCCTACGAGCACTTCGGCGAAAAGAAAGGTCTGGCAATGGGTGCCATCAGTGCTGCGTTCGGCATCGGCGTCATTGCAGCTATCAACCTGGGAGGCGCCATCTACGAGGCATTCGATTGGCGGGCCGTCTTCTACGTAACCCTCGCCCTTTCTCTTCTTGGTTGGGGCCTGTCTTTCGCCATCCCGGAAACGCTCAAGTCGAAGAAACCCCTAAGCTTGGATGTTGGGGGCATTCTGACATTTGGTCTGGCGATCGCCGCCTTCATGATGCTCTTTCGTGGATTGTCCGAATCGTCATTCACCTCAATCGGTGTTTGGCCCTATGCAGCGCTGTTAGCTATCACAACGATTGCCTTTCTTATCTTTGAGCGGCGTGCTGAGAGCCCGGCAATCGAGCTGGGGTTGTTTCGGATTCCTTCATTCGCTGGTGTCATTGGTGCTGCGATCACTGGAGGGATTGGAATGTTCGTGTTCCAAACGTTCCTCCCGAGCTTCGCGCAGATCTCGCTAGGATACACTGTGTCACAGGCATCGTACTCGATCAATGTGATGGCAGCGACGATGATACTAGCAGCGGGAGTAACCGGTGCATTGAGTGATCGATTCGGGCCAGAGAAAGCACTCACATTCAGCCTGGCAACAACGACGCTCGGCTTTTTCCTCATTACAACCATTTCTCAGCCATGGCTCGCCTACTACTTGGGCAGCGCCGTGGCAGGTGCGGGCCTGGGCAGCCTCATGACACCGATTAACGTGATCGGAATGCGCGAAGGCGGCGCAGGACGCGAGGGTGTCACTTCGGGGATTGTCAGCCTGTCACGCACGCTCGGTGGAATTATCGGGCCGACTATCGCTGGCTTTGTGCTGGCCCAAACCGACTTCTCCTCGCTGTTCGCTATAGACAATCTCCTGCGCGCCTATGAGCGCGTGTATCGATTTGGAATGTGGGTCGGATTGATCGGATTCGCCTTCGCATTGGCTCTACTCATTCACTCGTTTCGACGAACGGAGGTACACATATGACACGAAAGACATGGTGGCTGATTGTTGCGCTTATTGCTCAAATCGCCACAGTCGCAGCCGCGCAGGAAACGGACATACTCGATGCGATTACAGCATCTTCTGAAGCACTTACCTCCTATTCTGCCACGATCCAGATGACTCGTCACGAAGCGCGCGGTGAGTCCATCATCACGTTTTCATTTGACTTCGTGCCCGCCGATCGGATGAGCATTATCTACACGGATCCAGCATCTGTGAGTGGTCAGACGATGATCCTTAATGCTGACAAATTCTATACCTACATTCCGAGCATCAACCGCCGTATCTGGCAAGATGTCGACGACGAAAGTAACGACCAAGGAGAGGAATTAGGGTTCCTCTACGACTTTGTCATCCGCGCTGCCGCGACGTTCATCGATATCAACCCCATTGAGGTGTCCTCGACAATCGAGAGCTACGTCCTTGAGGGCTCTGGGACGACCATCGATGTAACCAAGCTCGCTTTCCAAGTGGAGGACGGACAGCAAGTCGTTTGGGTCAATCAAGTCGATGCTGTCCCTGTAGCAGTCGATCTCTACGACGGCGACGATCTGGTCATGGAAGTCCGGGTACTCGAGTATCGCGCCAACGAGCCAATCGACGACTCGGCGTTCGTCATTCCAGACAAGTAGGAGCCGACTATGCAGAGCATCCGGCGCGGACATTTGAAGTTCTACATCCTCCGACTACTCATCGAGGGTCGACGCACTGGCTATGGACTAATGAAGGCGATCGAGGCAGAGACAGGGTTCTGGAAGCCGTCAGCGGGGTCGCTGTACCCCCTGCTCTCATCCATGAAGGAACAGGGCTTGATTGTCGAGATTGCGGAAACTGACGACTCCAAGCGGTGGCATGTCACAGACGCTGGACGGAGCGCCTATGACGAGGCGGCAGAAAGCAAGCGAGAGCTATTCGACAGCATGCGCCGATCACTCATCGTCTTCTCCAAAGTATTCGATGCCGGGCCACTCGAGTCAATCGTCGATCGCCTCTCAAAGTGGCAGGAGGGGCGACAGGACTTCCGAACACTTGGTCCCTTGTTCATGGACGTCCATGACGCACTTTGGGCACTCCCGTCATTGAACGATCCCCAGCAGGACGAAGCCCGTCACATCCTCGAACAAACAATCGAAGGCCTCAACCGTCTCCAATCGACAGCTAGCGACTAAATTGAACACATCAGGCAGTTGCTCAGTGTCACGGCACAAGCGCGAGTGGTTCTCTCCCGGCCTTCTTACGCACCCAATTAATGGATTCAAGCACGCCGCGCCTTGTGACAATCCATCGCTGCAATCGAAACTTACCGGGGAAGTCGAGCAGCGTGAAGCCGACAAGAATCGTCAGGATTCCCTGTCCTGGCAGCACCAGCATCAAGGCTCCCAGAAATAGAAATCCGAAACCCAGGACGTTCTTCAGAACAAGCCAGAGCCATCGAAACCAGGAGTGCTTGCACAAGTAACCGGCAACTAATCGATTGGAGTGAGAGAAGTAGTCGGCAGGTATGCGAATGACCAGCAGCGGCGCAGCAATGAGCGCCAAGACGAATGCAGTTACGGATGCAACAACGATCCACCAAAGCGCCTCTGCGGACAAACCGATCCATTCGAACATAGTCGAAGATTACACTCGTCTGCTGAGCATTTCCAAGGGATTACCGTCTCACTCTGCGTGGTGCGGCATGCCCGTCCGAATGCAACATGCACAGAACTGCACGGAACCTCAGCTCCCTTTGCAGGGAGAGCTACGTTGCGCTCATTGAGCCTCCGATGAGCTTCTCGTCGAGCCTAGCTGGTTGCGCTACTCTTCCAGATACGTTCGATCTCCGGCCAGCCATAGGCAATCTCAGAAGGCTGATCTTCTGACTCCTTCCGTTCATCGAGCCGTTTCGCGCCGAGGTGGCCATAGAATCCATTCGATGGGTTTGCTTCAAGCGTCCAAAGCATCATCGATTCACACTTGGCTCGTCGCAGCCCCTTGGCCGCCATCCACAGCATCAAGCGGCCAATGCCCATTCGCTGATCCTTCGCTCGGACGTGTAACGCGATTAATTCGCCATCGTAACCGGCAATCTCCGTCTCACCCGGACGCGCTAAGGCATAAGAGATAATCCCTCCCTTGTCCGACTCAGCCACATAGAGCACGTCGTCTGGATACTTGTTCATCCATGCACGCCAATCGTTCTCCTGCTCCTCGTAGCTGAATGCATCCAAGTACTCGGGTGGATAAATGCCGGCATAGGCCGCGCGATAACCGTCGACCTGCACCTTGGCAAT
>CAZKDW010000124.1:0-4045 GCA_964551625.1 uncultured Thermotogae bacterium
TCGATCTTCAGCCACGCGATTCGCAATCACACTTACCGTCGAGAAGTGCAGGCCGATATGATCTCCGACTTCCCGAAGTTTGTAGTGATGGTTCCGGATGGCCTCATGGATGCACTCATCCCGAGTTTTCTTGTCAGATACGCGGGAGAATAATTCACCGAGGCTCGGCCTAGCGGCATCACGCTCGCGTCGAAGAACATTGGGGTCGAGCGGCGAGGCATTCAGGCGCGATCGCATGTTCTCTACGAATGTGTCACTTCCGAGTAGGCTTCCACCTCGCAAACCGTTCCAGACTTCGAGTCCAAGTCCTTGACTGACAAAGACGCGATATGCACGAATTGCTCGGGCACGTTCGGATCCAAACTGGGAGAGAGTCCAGTCAAGCGTGAGAAAATCAGGGGCTGCGACTTGCCCCACAGTTGCTCGATAACTGCTCCACGGCCATTCGCGGGCAGAGCGAACCATGTTTGCACGAACCGGGTTCAACGCGAGGTATCGTGTGAGTTCAAGTAGATGCGATTCCTTCTCGACAAGGATTGCCTTGAACCGTCCTTGGAACACATGTCCCGTTCGTTTGTGCTCGCGATTGAATCTCTGGGTGTAGATGCCGTTGAGCAGCTGCATGCCCCGGGAGAGATTGGGAGACGGCGTCTCAATGAGAAGATGGTAGTGGTTGGACATCAAGCAGTACGCGTGGCACGTCCATCCATATCTGGACACAACCTTGCCAAGGGTTTCGAGAAACAGACGTCGATCATCGTCGGTGACGAAAATGTCTGCGCGCGCATTGCCCCTGCTGGTGATGTGGTAGACAGCACCCTCGTATTCGATTCGAAGTGGGCGAGCCATGGTGAATCAGTCTAGCAGATTTCGATTCGAATATAAAGGCCTGACCCCTCTTAACGTGATATACTTGACCTCGTAATCAGGGGGTCTCATGAATACGAAGTTGTTACTTGTAATCGGTGCGGTGCTGGGGCTGTTGCTTCTGGCTACGTTGGGGTCAGTGCAAACGGTCTGTCCCGATCCTGAAGCTCAAAGCCAGCTGGTCGATTCGGGACACTTTGTCTTGGAGATGAATGGAATACCCATTCTCGAAGAAGCCTATACACTCGAATTTGATTCTGCTGAGGGATACCTGTTGAATTCGCAAGGAGCCATCGTTTCTAATGGACAGACTGTCACATTAGCTCAGCAGACGCAGTATGACGGCCAGTTCATGCCCATCAATTACCATCTGGGTGCTGACACGCCTTCAGGGGCTCAGATTATCTCGGCACAGATGGGGTTGCGCGGTTTTGAGATGGAGGTTCGTGTAGGGCTGAACGCCCAAAACGCGAAAGTAACTGACGTTGAGAATCTGGCATTGCTAGATAACAACCTCATCGGGCAATTTGCTGTGTTGCTGTTGGCTATTCGCAGCGAAGCGTTGGATCGTAGTTTTACAGCGGCAATTCCCCAAGCCTTGCTCTCACTTCCTGCGCGTGTTGAGGGACCGAACACCGTGACCTTCTATTCAGGAGAGGACGAATTTCAGGGCAAGCAGTTCGAGCTTCACTTGGGGGATACGGTGATTGCTCTTGTGGAGTATGAAGGGCATCTGGTGGGATTGGCCAACCGCAATCAAGGAACGATTGGCTATGACATCAATCTCTTCCCATCTGGTATCACATTCGACACAGACCCTGAGGTTGAGGCAATCGTAGAGGCAGTAGAACGTGAATTGACGTTTACCTCTGGTGACCTTTCCCTGGCAGGGACGCTGCGGCTGCCCGATACGAATGAGGCTTCCTATCCCGCCGTGGTATTTATCCATGGATCAGGCCCCGTCGATCGAGACGGCAATGCTGTGAATCTGGAGACGGGCACTGTGGTGATGGCGCTGGATATCTACCGGCAGCTTGCTGTAGCCGTGTCTGATGCAGGATTTGCTTCCTTGCGATTCGACAAACGTGGCGTTGGTGGCTCCCAAGGCGATGCGACCTTGGCATCGCGAGATGACCTCATCGATGATGCCCGAGCTGCTATTGAAGCGTTGAAGGAACAGCCAGAGATCGATTCGGCGCGCATCATTCTGATAGGACATAGCGAGGGCTCGTATCTGGCTCCCATGCTTGCTGTCGAAAATGCGGATGTTGCAGGAGTTGTGCTTCTTGCAGGTGCTGCCCGAGCCCTCGATGCCATCACGCGTTGGCAAGTGGAATCCCTGCTTGGACAGCAAGGGATTGAGGGGGCAGCATTGGATGCCGCACTGGCACAGCAGGATCAGTACATCGCATTCGTCAAGGCGTCGCATGGCGAATGGGCGGACTACACCATCGCGCAGTTGCGAGAAGAGATCCCGTGGCTCAATGAAGCTGCGGGCGCTCAGCTCAAGGCAACGCCACTGGCACTGTCCTGGTTGCGGGAACACTATCTCGCGGTGCCCGCAGACACAATTGTCCAGCTGCGCGTGCCCGTGCTGATCATCTCCGGTGAAAAGGACCTCCAAGTCCCCTCGTCTGAGGCTGGATTGCTGGGTGACTTGCTGGCGACAGCTGGCAATGACGACGTCTCGATCTTCGTGCTCCCTGATCTCAACCATCTATTGAGGCATCACCCTGAGGAACCTAATTTGACGTATCGGCATCTGGATGAGCCTGTAGATTCCCGTGTGATCGAGATTCTGCAGGAGTGGCTCGTGGAGCGTTTTGGCAACTGACAAACTCACAGATTTGAGCGTCGTCCGCAAATTGCTCTCCCAATTGGGTGTGCGTCCGGCAAAGCGGTTTGGCCAGAACTTCTTGGTAGACGACCACATCGTTTCCGAGATTTGCGATCATGTAAGCGAGAAGAATCCCGATGTGGTTGTCGAGATAGGTCCCGGGCTTGGCGCGTTGACCCAAGGTATCGTGCAAGTCGCTACGTCCGTGATTGCTGTGGAAATTGATAGACGTCTGGCAGCGGGGCTGTCGAAACGTCTGGCCGAACACACGAACCTAGAGGTGCGAAACTGCGATATCCTTTCATTCGATTTTCAACAAGAGTTTGCTGGCAAGTCTGTCTTGGTCCTAGGGAGCCTGCCCTATCGAATAACCACTCCGATCCTGAAACATCTCATCAAGCATCGCAGCGTGATCTCTGGCGCCTGTCTCATCACACAGCTAGAAGTGGCTGAGAAGATTCGCCACAGCCCAGGCAAGAACGGATCATCCCTAGGCGTGTTTGTGAATTCATTTGCTGATGTATCGGGTTTGCGTACGATCCGCAAGGGATCGTTTTTTCCAGTGCCTGAGGTGGAATCACAGTACTGGGAGTTGTTCTTCTTGCCAGAGCCGAGATTTTCCGCCGATGAGGGAGCCTTCTTCACTGTCGTGCGGACGCTCTACCGAAACCGTCGGAAGATGTCGCGCCGGGCACTGCAGGATTTGCTACCCACTGACGCCATTGCCGGGATCCTCGAAGCGGCTGACATCGACGGAACAGCGAGGGGAGAAACGCTCTCTTTCGAGGAGCTTGATCGACTCGCTCAGGGTTGTTTGCCTTTCATTGGGAGTACACCCGATGACGACTAAGAACGAGACACGAATGGATGACGTCCCCGCCCTGCACTTATAGCTTGTGGCGGCCCTGCATGAGCCGAAGTGACTATCAGCTTTCGATGCCGCCTCGCATGCAGAAACGCAGCAGGGGTTATGTACGTTCATCGAGTTAATCCATGTCTAGTGACGCGCCTGCTTTGCTGCTTCGATAAAGACAGCCATGTGGACCATTTTCTCAGGCGGGAGCGATTTGCTGTTGATCGCCGAAAGTAGCAGTGGAAAGCTGTTCTATGTTGTCGTGTGAATGGGTTTTGTCAGATTCCTTGACAGCCCGCCAGGCCTGGGGTAAAGTTTCCGACGTTGTTCCCGATAAATGCCTTGACAGGCCTCGGGAACTGCGTTAGGATTGACTTCTGCGCAGCGAAGATGCTGCGCTGCTCCTTGACAAGTGAATAGAGTGTGTACCACAGTAAGTGTAGTAAGAGCAAACGGTGGACACCTTGGCAGTTGGAAGCGATGAAGGA
>CAZKDW010000125.1:0-2357 GCA_964551625.1 uncultured Thermotogae bacterium
GCACGATAGAAGCGGTCGAATACGTGTTGTAGATCCATGTCCGAAAGGCCGGGTCCAGAATCTTGAATCGAAACCCGGACGGCATCTTTGACGTGCGCGGCTCGAACGTGGATGTTGCCTTCGGCTGGCGTGTGTCGGATGGCATTGGCGAGCAAGTTAAGTACAACCTGTTCGATGCGTTGCGCATCGGCGACGATGTCAGGGAGGTCCTCTTCGATCTCTCGAACCAAGGTGATGTTCTCATCCTCTATCTGAACGCCGATGGTCTCAAGAATCGTCTCAAAGATATCTTCGATTGAGCAAGGGCGCGGATGCATAGAGAGCCGTCCTGAGTCAGCCAAGGCTAGTTGGTGAAGGTCCTGAACCAGCCGCGTGGTGAGAAGAATCTTGTCGTGCAGGGCAGATAAGGTTCCCTGTGTTGGTTCCATTAGCCCATCGCGGAGACTCTCCAAGGTGGTTCGTACAGCAGTGATGGGGGTTCGCAGTTCATGCGAAATGTCAGCGATGAGGCGGCGCTTCACTTGTTCTGAGGTCTCCAGGCTTGCCGCCATCTCATTGAACGAGCCGGCTAACCGTCCGATCTCATCGGACGAGGCGATGTCTACGCGCTCATCGAAGTTTCCCGCAGCGACCTGTCTTGATGCACGATCTAGCTTGCGGAGAGGCCCTGTCAATTGGCGAATGAGGAAGAACGACAAGAACATCGCTGCCACGCCGGCAATGAGTCCGGCGAGGAGCATTGATCGGCGCGATCGTGCTAAGTAGCCGTTTTCAAGCTCAAGCCCGGCGAGATAGCGAATGGGAAGAAACGTCCATTGAGGGCCGCCCGGTGTCTCAGTGAACGGCGTCCCTTGTTCAAGAAGATCCCTGTCGAGAGACCGGCCAACTTGGACAATCCTAAGATCGGGTGAGAACACGACGTCCCCTTCCGGATTCACGATGACGGCAGGCAGATCGACGTCTTCTTCGACGAGAGATTGAAGGAGCGTATCCATGTCGCCGCCTTGCACATAGAGGAGGCGAAACAGATTGAATGTTGATCGGTCCTGCTGAGCATTTCGTCCGACAGTAAAGTCAGAAAACGCGCGGTTAACGGACAGACTCATGAAGAAATATCCTGCCAGCGTCGTGAGGACAATGATCAGGACAAATGCTGTGAGCAGCTTTGCAGAGAAGGATAACTGGCGGAGTCGGCGAATCATGAGGGCGATTCTTTGGCCAGCTTATAGCCCACGCCGAAGACAGTCAGAATCAGCGATGCGTTGTTCGGGTCGGGTTCGATTTTCTGGCGCAGACGCTTGATGTGGGAATCAACGGAACGCTCAAATCCTCCATAGGTATCGCCTCGCACAGCTTCCAATAACTCAAGGCGAGAGAATACGCGTCCAGGTTGAGCCATCAGAAAAGCCAGCAAATCGAACTCCATGGCTGTGAGTTCAATGATTTCGCCAGAGATGCTGACTTTCCGTTGCTCGTGATCGAGTTGGATGGGGCCGACTTCTAACACACTGGCCGCAGCACCCGTGGATCGACGTAACACGGCGCGAACGCGTGCTTCGAGCTCGCGTGCACTGAAGGGCTTGATCACATAATCGTCCGCACCGGTTTCTAGTCCTGAGATGCGGTCTTCTTCATCTACTCGTGCGGTGAGCATGATGATGGGAACCGCTGATTCCTGGCGAATGTGCTTGGCAACGGCAATCCCATCCATCTCGGGAAGCATCCAATCCAGGATGATCAGATCGGGTTTGTGGGCGTCAAATTGGGCGATGGCTTCATTCCCATTGTATGCAGCGACCACCTCGAAATGAGCAGCCTCCAAATACGATCGCACAGACTGCACGACCCAGGGTTCGTCATCGACAACAAGAATTCGTGTGGCCATGAGTATGCGACAGTATAGGGAATATCGACGTTTCGATCTATGGTATCAGCCCTCTTGAACGACACTACTGTCGCCACCTCTTCATTGAGAACAACCGGCAGGACCAGTACTCTGTTTGACAAGATGAAACGTAACCCGCGGATGTCAGATAGATAGGGTAGAACCAAAGATATGCCGCTTCAAAAGGGGGCCCAATGATCGGGAAAGCAAGGCTCAAGGCGATTGCGGATACGATTCTGAGCGAGGCAAGGGCGGATCAAACCGAGGTGCTTGTTATTGGACAGGACCTCGCACTGACGCGGTTCGCAGCAAACAGCATTCACCAGAACGTATCTGAGACGGACGTCAGTGTCCGCGTTCGCTCTGTTGTAGGTAAGAGGATTGGCGTTGCGTCTAGCAACGATGTGTCCGAGGAATCGCTCAAGAAGCTTGTCCGAAAGGCAGAGACGGTTGCTTCGTTCCAGCAAGAGAA
>CAZKDW010000125.1:2457-3923 GCA_964551625.1 uncultured Thermotogae bacterium
GCCCGCATTGCCGTGGATAAGGCGATTAAGAGCAAGAATCCAACATCTATTGATCCTGGCGACTACACAGTTATCCTCGAAGAAGATGCCGTCGCTACCATGATGTTCTACCTCGGCTATCTGGGGCTAGGCGCTCAATCGATGCAAGAGAATCGCAGCTTCATGTGCGGCCGGATGGGAGAGAAGATTACGGGCGACAACATCACCATCTGGGATGATGGATTCGATCCGCGTGGCGTCGCATTTCCCTTCGATTATGAGGGCGTGCCCAAACAAAAGGTGATGCTGATCGAAGACGGAGTTGCCAGCGGCGTTGTCTATGATTCGGCGACGGCCCAGCGCGAGCCGGGCAAGACATCGACAGGTCACGGACTACCCGCCCCCAACACGATGGGGCCAATTCCCATTAACCTTTTCATGAGGCCGGGATCGGCTGACAAGGCCGAGATGATTGCGTCGACAGAACGGGGCATCTGGGTGACCCGCTTCCATTACGTCAATCCTGTCCATCCAGTCAAGGCCATTCTGACGGGCATGACGCGAGATGGGACCTTCCTTATTGAGAACGGGAAGATCACGCGCCCCTTGAAGAATCTGAGATTCACTCAGTCGATTCTCGATGCCTTTGCCCATGCTGAGATGCTGAGCCGGGACTTGAAGCGGATCAAGATGGGATTTGGCAGCTTTGTCTCCTGCGCACCAGCAGCCAAGATCAACGGATTCACATTCACGGGAGCCACGGAATTCTAATGGGAGAGGAGGGATTCGTTATGCGAAACTACACAGAACGCGCGCTTGATGTGGCACAAGGCCATGGAGCCACCTATGCCGATATCCGCATCGTTCGCCGCGAGAATCAGAGCATTACCGTCAAGAACGGCATCGTGCAGACCCTTTCTCTCGATGACGATTTTGGGTTTGGCGTCCGGGTGATTGCGAACGGAGCTTGGGGTTTTGCCAGTAGCAATCGACTGGCTGAGGCCGAGATCGATCGCATTGCCGCACAAGCCGTCGCCCTTGCCAAGGCGAGCGCAACGGCCAATGAGGCAGCCGTTGACATCGGCCCCCCCGAAGTTCACGTTGACACCTACAAGACGCCTGTGGCAGTCGATCCCTTCTCGATATCTCTCGAAGACAAGATCGATGTGTTGATGGCTGCAGACAAGGAAGCCCGTGCTGTGAAGGGGCTGGCGCTTGCTCAGGGATCGATGGGCTTTCTGCGAGAGACCAAAACATTTGCCAGCTCAGAAGGCAGTTTCATTGAACAGACATTGATCGAGTCGGGCCTGGGCCTCACAGTTCGTGCGGTTGCTGACGGAGAAATGCAGCAACGCTCCTACCCCAATTCCTTTGGTCGGCATCAGGGAACGGGCGGATATGAGATTATTACCAAGTGGGATTTGCCAGGGAATGCGCGACAGGCGGCCGAAGAAGCTGTGGCCTTGCTGACAGCGCCGCAATGCCCG
>CAZKDW010000126.1:0-3897 GCA_964551625.1 uncultured Thermotogae bacterium
TAGATTGTCGTCGTCTTCAACCGGCTATGGAGCTCTTCCAGTTCGGTTCGCATCTGAACCCTGAGCTTGGCATCCAGGTTTGACAACGGCTCATCGAATAAGAAGACCTCCGGATCTCGAACAATGGCTCTCCCAACAGCAACACGCTGGCGTTGTCCTCCCGATAATTCACGCGGCTTGCTCTTCAGCTTCTCTTCGATACCGAGCAATTCAGCGGCATCATTCACGCGCTTATCGATTTCAGCCTTAGGTCGCTTGCGTAGCTTGAGTCCGAATGCCATGTTGTCATAGACGTCCATATGCGGATAAAGCGCGTAGTTCTGGAAAACCATGGCAATATCCCGATCTTTGGGAGGAATCTTATTAACGACACGTTCGCCAATACGAATCTCACCTTCAGTGATTGTCTCTAAACCAGCAATCATGCGCAGGGTCGTTGTTTTCCCGCAGCCCGAAGGGCCGACCAGAACCGTGAACTTCCCATCCTCGATAACCATCGATAGGTCATCTACAGCCGTGAAGTCGCCGAATTTCTTGGTGATATTCGTCAGAGTTACGTTCGCCATGGGACCTCCAATCCGTACGTGCCCTCAGGATACCGAGAATCGGTATGACAGGCAAACAGCATTTACACCAAAATGTGACAGATGTTTTTTGTATCCAGGCCCGAGCCAAGTGTATACTTGACGTCCACGGAATCAGCAGGGAGGCCCGTTGACAAGAATCCGATCGTCACGCTATTATACCTATCGAGAGTCTTCTATGCGGCTCATATTGTATGTTCTCCTGTTCGCTGGCGCAGCCATAATGTTGCTCCCTTTTCTCTGGATGTTTACTACGTCTCTTAAGTCGAGCGCAGCCGTGCTTAAAATGCCCCCGCAGTGGATACCAACAGAGTGGAAATGGTCAAATTATCCCATTGCATGGCGAACGGCACCGTTCTCACGCTATTTCTTCAATAGCTTCTTCATGTCTGCAATGACAACGATTGGCGAAGTCATTTTCACGATCTTTGCAGCCTATGCGTTCGCCAAGATGAAATTCTTAGGCAAGAATTTCATGTTCACGTTGCTCTTGGGGACGTTGATGATTCCTGGACAGATGTTATTGATCCCCAATTTCGTCATGATCACCAAACTCGGATGGCTGGATACCTATTGGGCGCTCATCATTCCTTGGTTAGCGTCGGTCTTTGCCATTTTTCTATTGCGGCAGTTCTTCCGCTCTTTGCCTGATGAATTGTGGGATTCAGCACGAATGGATGGCTGTGGCCGCTTCCGTTTCCTTTTCCGAATCATGGTCCCCTTGGCCAAGCCAGCCATTGTTACGATAGCTATTCTAAAATTCATCGGTGGGTGGAACGCCTATCTGTGGGTTCTTATCATGACGAACTCCGAATTGATGCGTACAGTCCCTGTTGGACTGAAGATGTTTAGCTCGGAAGTGGGTACGGAATACGAACTTCTGATGGCAGCCTCAGTTCTCGCCATTCTTCCGATTCTCATTCTCTATTTCTTCACACAGAAGCAATTCATTAAGAGTTTTGCGCGGACAGGGATTAAGTAATTGGAACAAGGAGGTGGTTAGTCAGCGTTTGGAGCAGGGACACTGGGTAACGACAACTTAACATCTTCAGGGAGGAAACAATGCTTCGAAAAATCACCATGATGGCGCTCATCGGCGTCATGCTATTCGGAATGACAGCTTTCGCAGTCGATATCAGTTTCTGGCACGCACATAGCTCTCGACATCAAGAGAACCTGCAGGCTCTCGTTGACAAATTCCATGCTGAGTTCCCCAATATCAACGTAACCATGACCTATCAGGGTGGCTATGGCGACCTTGAGGCCAAGATTGGTGCCGCCGTTGTTGCTGGCGGACTACCGACGATTGCCCAAGTTTACGAAAACTGGGTTACGCCGATTCAAGAAATTCTTTACCCCATTGGCAATTTCATGACGACTGCCGAAGTCGATGACATTGTCGACGGTCTCGTTTCCAGCAATACCTACAACGGCATTCTAACGACGGTTCCGTTCAACAAGTCGATCATGGTTCTTTACTATCGTGAAGACCTCGTACCCGTACCGCCGGCAACGTGGGGAGAATACCTTGGTTTGGCTGCCGCATTGACGACGGCAGATGAAGACGGCGATGGCTTCCCAGACTTCTTCGGAACTGGATTCCGCCCCGTCAACCCTGAGTTGTTCTTGAACTTCCTCGACGAAGCCGGAGGATCTATCCTCAGCGAAGACTGGTCCGAACCCACGATCAACAATGCCGCAGGACTGCAAGCCGGCGAATTTGTGGCCGCCATTGCCCCCTACTCCTTCGTCACGAACGAGTACATGAGCAACCACTTCCCAGGCAAGCTAGCCATGTTCGTTGACACCTCGGCAGGCTACTACTACAACAACAAAGCTGCTGAAGGCGAAGGCGTTGTCATGAAGGTCGCACGCGTTCCCGCTGGCTCTGTCTCCCAGGGATCGATGATTCAGGGAACCAACCTAGCAATCTTTGATACGGGCGATATCACCAAAGAACAGAAAGACGCAGCCGTTGACTTCGTCAAGTTCTTGATTCGTGCGGACAACCAGGTGTTCTGGGCAATGAAGAGCGGCTATCAGCCGGTCGTCAAGTCTGCCTATGAAACGCAGGAATGGATTGACTACGTAGCCACCCACGACTATCAGCAGGCGATGTCTGCTCAGATGCTCGACGGCTTCTCGCAGATCCTTCATCCCGCCTATGGCGATATGCGCGGCATCATCGCCACTGCGTTTGAAGAGATTCTGGCTGGCGTAGCCACGCCGCAGGAAGCACTTGATTATGCAGCCGAAGAACTGGCTGATCTGGAATAGCTAATCTAGCCAAGGGGGCATCATCATGCCCCCTTGGCACTCTTCAACTGCTTCAGTAGAGAGGACAATATGGAAGACAAGCGGACATCGAGATTGAGTCGCATCAAGATTCCTTACCAATGGCGAGATGCCTCGTTCTGGAAAGAAACAGGCACTGCCTATCTCTATTTGTTGCCATCAATCATTATTCTGTCCGTCTTTGTGTTCTATCCCTTCTTTAGTGCATTTCGACTCAGCCTCTACAAATGGAGTTCCCTAAACCCGCCGGGCGCGTGGCACGGATTCCAACACTACACTTATCTATTCGGGAACAAGATGTTCTTGAAGTCACTCGTCACGACACTCTATTACGTCGGCGTATCCGTTCCCCTGACTCTGGTTCTTGGCTTGGCCATCGCCAGTATTCTCGACAAAGCCCTGCGATTCCTGTCGTTCTATCGTGTTGCCTATTTCTTGCCCTATATCAGTCCTGTCGTAGCCTTGGTCATGGTTTGGCGATGGATGTTTAACACCGATTTCGGACTCATTAACTACTTCATCAAGGTGCTTGACGCAATTCCTTTCATTCATATCAGCCCCGTCAACTGGTTCAGAGAACCTTCTGTGGCCGTTCCCATGCTTATTGCCTATAGCGTATGGAAGTTCGTAGGTTACCAAGCCATCATCCTGCTAGCTGGACTTCAGGGAATCGACAAGATGTACTACGACGCTGCCAAGATTGACGGTGCATCCTCATTCCAAACGTGGCACAAGGTGACGTTGCCATTGTTGTCACCACAGATCTTCTTTGTATTTGTTATGTCGCTTATCGGATCATTCAAGATCTTCACAGAAGTCGATATTCTCTTCGGTGGCGGTGGCGGTCCATTAGGTAGTGCACGCACAATCGTCTACTACATCGTCGAGCAAGGCCTTCGCGGCACCTATAGGATGGGACGGGCTGCTGCTGCATCCGTCATTCTGTTTGGCATCATCTTCGCCTTCACGATCTTCCAGATGCTGGTCACACAGAAACGCGTTCACTACCAATAATGCG
>CAZKDW010000127.1:0-3853 GCA_964551625.1 uncultured Thermotogae bacterium
CCGATTGTGGAGATTAAAGCCTGCGTTCAAGTGAATCGCGAAGATGCTGCTGAAGTGAAGCCGTATTTGCGGTATCTTACATTGTCGAAGGCAGCAACAGCTTTGCTACTGGCGAACGCTTTGTGGAGGGTCTATGTTTCGAGGAATTGTAGTGGTTGCAGTATTGATTGCCGTTATCTCGCCCTTCAGCCTAGCGGCAGTTATCAATTTCCCGGATCCGGGACTTGAAGCCGTCATCCGTGAGGTAATCGACAAGCCGTCTGGTGGAATCTATGACTATCAGCTTGAAGATCTGGGGATCTTAGATGCAAGCGGACGAGGCATTACAAACCTCGAAGGAATTCAATACTGCAAGAGCCTTAGTAAACTCGACTTGCGTAACAACGCCATTGCCGATCTAGGTCCACTATCGAACCTGATAGGACTGACAACGCTCGATCTCTCAAGCAATGAGATTGTCGACCTCGTTCCTCTATCTAGTCTGGCACATCTGACGATCCTGCGCTTGGGCAATAATCACATTTCTGAGCTAGAACCTCTCGCAGGGCTGGCCGTCACCGATTTACAGGAGGAGACCCTCAAGGAGCTACAACTGGATGCCAACGAGATCGTCGATCTCTCAGCGCTCGCCGGTCTCACATCGCTGCAGAAACTCGTGCTGAATGACAATCAGATCGACAACATCGCCGCACTAGCATCTCTGACGAATCTGGCCTTGCTCAGCCTCATGGACAACCAGATCGTAGAGATTGGTGCGTTAGCAGGCCTTGTTGATCTGAAGGTTCTCTTGCTCGATAACAATCAGATCGCTGAGATCAGTGCTCTATCTGGATTGGAAGATCTATTCGGCCTCTGGCTCAGTGGTAATCCAATCGTTAGCCTCCAACCCCTTGTAGATAACCCCGGCCTCGGCTTCGGAGATCGCATGTACATCTGCAGTGGTCAACTCGATCTCACACCAGGGTCTCTAGCCTCACAACATCTCCTGGCGCTAACTCTGCGCGGGGTCTATGTGTACGAGTGCTGGTGAGGCTGTCCGTCATGGCGCGAGTTACGTGTCGTATTCACGGGCAGCGCTCGAAGTAGTAACACGCGTTAGCTAGTCACACATCCGTTCATGTGGTGACTTAGGTGATTGCCACTTTCCCAACAGGAGCCACATACAGGCTGATTTCATCGACACCATCCACACCCAGATAGGGATCAAGCTTGGCTTGATCGTAGGCGAGAATGGCGCAGGTGCCCGCGCCGATATCCTCGCAGGCAAGGTATAGATTCTGACAGATGTGTCCACAGCTAATGAGGATGTCTTTCAGAGAATCCGGTCCGTAGCGCCATGCCGTTCGGTAGGGAATGGCCGTCCATATGAAGGTCACCGCCGCCTTGTCGACGAACCCCTGCCCATAACAGATATCAGCCAGGCTTGGCGAGCCTTCGGAAGGCTCCTCCCAAACCAACACAAGCGCGTGTTCGAGGGCACTGTAGCGCCACAAGCCATTGGGAACACCCTCCACATTTTCCACCCGAAGGTAGGTTTCATAAGGATGTCGACAACCGCCGGAAGGCACGGAGCGGAAGGCGTGAATCTTCTTGGGATGAACCTCGCGAATCCCCTGCGTCGCCCAGAGCAGGAACGACAATTCGTTCAGCGACAAGGCATCCTCTGTATAGGCACGGCGGCTACGGCGATCGCCAATGGCCTTGGCGAGAGACACGGCTCCCAAGTTCGTCTCATCCTGTGGAATCAGCGCGATGCGTGTCGCTCCCTCAGGAATCGGCTTCTCAAGCGGAGGGGCTGTAACACCCTTCTGCTGATCCGACTCTCCGGTGTTTTGAAGCACTTCTAATGAGGGGTTCTTCAAGTGTTGGCGTAGGTTTTCCATAGGATCATTCTCCTCTTAGTTCTTAGTGAGTGGTGCTTGCGCGGCTATTGGTGCATCAGATTCTAGCCCTAGCGGGCAGATTCAGCCAGAACGCTGAGCAGAAGACAGGATGGATGCGCTACATTTCGTAAGGCACCAAAGGGGGAGGATATGTTTGACTCGCTAGATCAAGTGATTGAGAAGCTCAGACAGGGACGGCGCTTCACATGAAGAACGTATCGGCACACGGAGATGTTTTTGCAGACACGTGTGTAGACGAACTTGTGACAGTATTGTATACTGATTGATGCGCTAGTAAGGCTTGGAAGGCGCAATTTTCTACTAAGGAAGGAATCATGGCGACGACGACGATACGAGTCACAAGTGAATCGCGAGACAAAGTCCGCATTCTCTCTGAAAAGACTGGACTCAAACAACAGGAAGTCATCGATCAGGCGGTAGAAGCTTTCCGTCGGCAGGTATTCCTTGATGCTGCCAATAGCGCTTTCGCTGATCTCAATAGCAATAAAGCGACGGCGATGGTAGAAAACGCGGAAAGACAAGAGTGGAAAGATACTCTGAATGATGGATTGCGTGATGAGGGGTAGTTAGTGACTGTTGCTTCGCGCGGAGACGTCTGGCATGCGAATCTCAACCCAAGTAGGGGGAAGGAGATTCATGGCACTCGCCCGTGTCTCGTAGTTTCTGTGAACTCATTCAATCATGGCCCGGCTGACTTGATCGTCGTGCTTCCAATTACGACAACCAACACCGGTATCCCCTTTCATATCCGAATTGATCCGCCAGAGAGCGGGGCGACGAAGACTGGCTACATCAAGACAGAACAGCCTCGCTGTATCTCATTGAATCGACTCGAACGGCATCGAGGGAATGTCCATCCCAGCACGATGCTCAAGGTTGAGGATTGCCTGCGTATTCTTCTAGGTTTGTAGATTGAGGCCCTCCATCCAGGCCTGAGATAGAAATTCTGTGTGATGCACTACAATGCTCGTTTTACTAAAGGGAGTGGACATGTTTGTAGATCTAGATCGAGTGATAGAGAGGCTGCAAAGCGGGCAGCGATTTCTTGTGATTGGACATATCCGGCCAGATGGCGACGATGTTAGCTCAGTAGCAGCCCTGGTTATGATCCTCAGAAAGATGGGAAAGACGGCCGAAGGCTGCATTGCAGATTCTCTGCCTAACTTCTTCGAACGACTCTCTGACGACGGAGCGATCAAGGGGATGGAAGAACTGCGAGACTATGCCTACGATACATCGATTACCGTCGATTCGTCCGACCTCGCCCGAATTGGTAATGCTGTCGAGCTTCTTGAGAACGGCGTGCCCGACATCACCCTGGATCATCACAAATCGAACCTTGGCTTCGGAACGATGAATTTCTGTGATTCCTCCTATGCTGCCACTGCGATGATCGTCTATGAAATCGGCAAGCAGCTCGTCGAGTTCGACTCCGCACTTGCCGAAACACTACTACTTGGCATTGCGACAGACACCGGATTCTTCCGATATGCAAGCGCTGATGAACGTGTTTTTGCCTATGCAGCAGAGCTCGTCCGCACTGGCGCGAATATCGGGCGAATCACACAAGCCATTCTCGAGCATCGCACCCTGAACGAGATTCACCTTCATACCGCCATGTTCAAGACCCTCAAGCTATTGGCAGACGGCAAACTCGCGACAGCCTTCGTGACGGCTGAGATGATGGCGGATACGGGCTGCAGCGATGACGACACCTCCGGCCTTGTTGGCCAACTCCGAGCGATCGGAGGCGTAGAAGTGGCCATCATGTTCATCGAATCGTCCGACGGAACCATCCACATCTCCTTGCGCTCCAAGAATATCGTTGACGTCAGCGAGGTCGCGGTCAAGTTCGGCGGCGGCGGACATGCGCGAGCAGCTGGGTTCAGCCGGGAAGATGTCGAGCTGGAAGAGCTGATGAATGATGTCATCTCTGAGGCGGAAGGGGT
>CAZKDW010000128.1:0-2349 GCA_964551625.1 uncultured Thermotogae bacterium
TATCCCTCAAAGACCCAACTTGATCGGATCTTCGATCCCTTCTATACCGCCAAGGATCGCTCTGAAGGTACAGGGTTGGGGTTGTCGGTCAGCTATGGTATCGTTAAGGGACACAAAGAAGAGCTCGTTGTGGAGAGTGAACCGTAGGTCTACACGCGATTCCATGTAGATCCTCCAGTCAACAATAGTAGGGAGACGCCTGATGAATGCAACAAAGATAACAAGACTCAACTGGAGCAGTACTGATGGCTAGAGTTCTTGTCGTTGATGACGAGCAGAGCATTCGAACAACCCTCTCGGTTACGCTCTCCAAGGCGGGGCATACGATTTTCACTGCGTCGACAGCCGCAGAAGCGCTTTCTAAGCTGGAGGCAGAGCCTTTTGATGTTGTCATCTCTGATATCATCCTTCCCAGGAAGACGGGTGTGGTGCTGTTGGGCGAAATCAGAGACCTGCAGCCCGATGTGCAGGTCATCATGATTACTGGAGAACCGGAAGTTACAACTGCGGCTGCCGCCGTGAGAAAAGGAGCCTTCGACTACCTAGCCAAACCCGTTTCCCGAGAGGCCATTACGAAAGTTGTGGCCTCAGCAACCGAGAAGAAGACGTTACTTGATAGAACACGACAGCTGGAAGCCGAGAACCTAAGATATCAAGACGGTTTGGAGGAACAGGTGGCGCTTCGAACGAAGCAGCTCCAGGAAAGCCAGGATCGATATCTTGATCTGTACGAGAACGCGCCGGCTGCATACTTCTCTGTCGATGCCAGCGGGAACGTCATCAACTGTAACAAGCAGGCGTGCGAGTTACTGGGCCTCTCCGCTCAGGAGCTTCTCGGTCGACCCGTCGTCAACCTCTATGCAGACACTCCCAGCGGAAGATCCAAGGCGCTCAGGGTCCTGGCTCTCTTCAGAGCCGGAAGGCCCATCGAAAACGAGGAACTTCAGATTCAGACATTCGATGACTCGCCCAAGTGGATTAGCTTGAGTGTCAGCGCCATAAGGGATGTGAACGACCAGATCATTGCCAGCCGGTCTGTCGCAATAGATATCACCGAACAGAGAGCGGCTGCAGAGCGCGAATCGTGGCTCCTTGCACAGCAGACAATCATCAATCAAATTACTCTGGAATTGGGATCTGTAACCGATGTCGAGCAGGTTTACGGCACAGTGCACGACCATGTAAGTGCGCTTATGGATGTCAAAGCGCTGATTATTTCATTCTACGATGAGGGGCAACACCTTCTTCGTGCCGGGTATGCACAATTCGAAGGCCAGCCTTTTGATGTCGCCAAACTGCCTCCGATCCCGTTGGAGCCACCGGGGCAAGGAACACAGAGTGAGGTCATTCATACAGGCAAACCTCTCTACCTTCCGGATGTTCGCGAAACCCTTAAGCTAGTGAAGACACAGTACATGGTGAATGGCCCGGAAGCAGCGATTGAGGATTCTCCATCAGAAGATGAGGAAGACGTCACCCGTTCTGCGCTTTACGTTCCGATTCAGCGTCAGGGGATAGTGATCGGCGTCATGCAGATTCAGAGCTGGCAGCTTGATGCCTACAGTGAAGGTGATTTGGCAATGCTTGGCGGCATAGCCAACGTACTGGCTGTCGCCATTGCCAACGCAAGACTCATCCAAGATATACAAGACGCTCTCAAAGGGACCGTAAGCATTGTAGGCAACGCCATGGCAGTTCGCGATCCATACACTGCCGGGCACCAGAAGCGCGTAACGCAGCTAGCCTGTGCTATTGCTGAGAAGTTGGGACTCGACAAAGGCATGATTGAAGGATTGCGTGTTGCCGGACTCCTACACGACATTGGGAAGATTGCTATCCCCGCGGAAATCCTGAGCAAACCGTCGCGTCTCAGCAAAATGGAGTTCGAACTCATTAAACAGCACTCGACGGTTGGTTATGAGTTGCTTGAACCTATCCGCTTTCCGTGGCCCGTCGCCACGATCGTGCGACAACATCATGAGCGCATGGATGGATCTGGCTATCCCCAGGGACTTACAGGCGACGAAATACTGCCAGAGGCAAGAATCCTTGCAGTAGCTGACGTCGTTGAAGCCATGTCCTCTCATCGTCCCTATCGCCCTTCGCTCGGGATTGAATTAGCTCTAGAAGAGATTGAGAACCGCAAAGGCGATGTCTACGATCTCGCGGCTGCTGATGCGTGCATCGGACTGTTTGTGGAAGAAGGCTTTCAGTTCGCAGAGTAGCGGCAATAAGACGCCGAGACGACGGCTTCACACAGCGCAAGTCTCACTTCTCCCTCCGTGTCTGAGAGCCATTGCTTCAACTCAACCCCTTCAAAGATGGCCCCATCCTCTTCAGTAGCGAGAT
>CAZKDW010000128.1:2449-3833 GCA_964551625.1 uncultured Thermotogae bacterium
CAACATGAACCACTCGCTCCACAGTGGAAGCATACAACAACCGGGAACAAGATAGGTCAAGCAACAGAGATGTTGTGCCTGAAAAAGAAAAAGGGAAGCGGGTTCAGCAAATGGCTGAACCCGCTTCCCCTAGTAGATCAGGCACTAGAACGCTGAGATCTTCTTTCTCAGCCCATCTTCACTCTTAATGACAATTCGATAGCGGCTCTTATCAAGAATACCCTCGCGCGCAAATCGGTTGAGGGCTAGCGTCGTGTTCTCGCGTGCGGACCCAATCATATCTGCCAGTTCCTTGTGGGTCACTGAGATCCCGATAAGGATACCTTCCTTGGTCGCTACGCCGTAATCGTCGGATAGCTTGAGTAGCTGCCGCGACAATCGTGCTTGAATATCTCGGAATGCGAGGTCTTCCAGTGTTTCCTCAAATTCTGTCATCCGCGCAGCAAAGTGATTGACCAACATGGGAAGTACGGTGGCATCCGCTTCGATGGCCGTGAGAAATTTCTTCTTCTCAATGCAACGCACAACTGTGTTTTCAATTGAGGTGGCCAAATGCCGCCGGGATGATTCGCCCACAAGACACATCTCTCCAAAAATCTCACCCTCGTCAACAATGCGAAGCGTCAGCTTCTTGCCGGATTCGTCAAGATACGCCAGCTTCACGCGGCCGCTTTCCACTAGGTAAATAATGGAACTGGGTGTGGCTGGATGATAAATCGTCTCGCCGCGATCAAACTCGAGAAGATCGCCACACTCGGCGAGCAAATCGGTGAAGCTAATCTTGTTATTCGTGGTGGTCGAAAACATCCATCCTCCCTCTGATCTGTGCTGAAAGCGTAACCGGCAATCAGACAGCATGGCAGGAAGGGCAACCACTTTTGATGACCTATTCCCGTGTAAATTTGGTAACGTATGTCACCTAGTAGATGGAAGGATGGGAATGGAAAGAAAAGTAGAAAAGGGACAGCGTGATGTTTCAAGATTCGACTATGTTGTTGGTCCGGTACTCCCTAGAAAGGAGGTGATCCAGCCGCAGGTTCTCCTACGGCTACCTTGTTACGACTTCACCCCTCTTGCGGAGGTTACCCTCGGCGCCCTTTGATAGGACGACTTCAAGTACCCCCCACTCGGTTGGTGTGACGGGCGGTGTGTACAATCCCCGAGTACATATTCACCGTAGTATGGCTGACCTACGATTACTAGCGATTCCGGCTTCATGTGGTCGAGTTGCAGACCACAATCCGAACTGGGGGAGGTTTTTTGAGATTGGCTCCACGTTACCGTATTGCAACCCTTTGTACCTCCCATTGTAGCATGTGTGTCGCCCTGGGCATAAGGGACATGATGACTTGACGTCATCCCCGCCTTCCTCCGGCTATTCACC
>CAZKDW010000129.1:0-3811 GCA_964551625.1 uncultured Thermotogae bacterium
GAAATGGCTCCTCAGTCCAGGTAAATGGCGAAGTCAGAGCTTCATTCACGAATTCTGGCAGGATGCAGTCGCCCAGTTCGAGAATCCAAGCCTGGTCGTTCGGGCGTGTCGACGAGCTGACGCGATACACGAACTTGGTTCGGTCCTTATTCTGTCGGTACTTGTAGTCTTCTAGCGTGATCGTCACATCACCCAATTGGGCGGCTGTGACATCAACGGATGCCACAAAGAGCGACAGGCTCACGAGCAACAGGCCCCAAGTCATCAATCGCGCTAGCCTATTTGGCAACATCGACTCACCTTCTTTCCTGATTGCCTACGATTCTATCACAAGAGAAGCGCAAAAGAAGGGCCCGCAAGAAGGCACGCTTAATCTGTCAGATTACACAGCCTTGAACTGGAAACCGTTCTTCAACACGTGATGACATGCTGCAACGACTGCTGCGTCAAATCTCGTTCCGCTGCCGTTGTCGATTTCTTCTAGAGCTGCGGCGATGCCAAGAGAAGGGCGATAGGGTCTATGCGATGACATCGCTTCGACAACATCCGCTACGGCAATAATCCGTGCTTCAAGGAGGATGTTGTCTTCTCCTATGAGGCCTTGCGGATATCCTGATCCATCGAGCCTTTCGTGATGTTGCAGCACGATGTCGGCGATTGGCCATGGGAAGTCGATCTCTCGGAGAATGTCGGTTCCCACGTTTACGTGGGCCTTGACTATCTCGTACTCTATCTTTGTGAGAGTCGATGGTTTGCTCAATATCTCAGATGGGACAGCCAGTTTCCCAATATCGTGCAGTAGACTGGCAGCGCGCAGGCCGGCCGTTTTTACCTTGTCTAGCTGAAGCTGCTCTGCAAGGGCGGATGTCAACTCTGCGACTCGCTTCTGATGGCCCGCCGTGTAGGGATCTCTTACCTGTGTCATCATGGATACAGATTCAATGATATTATCGAGCAGCCTTCGCTGGCGCTGCTCGGCTTCTTTCCTCTCTGTGATATCTAGTAGGACTGAGAGTGAATTTAGGATGTGTCCTTCCGAATCCCGAACGGTGTCCGAACTAAGCACGATGATATGCTCTTGGCCCGTCTTGGAGACAAGGGTCATCTCCTCATTGCGAACGTGGCCCTGTTGCTTCCATTCCGCGAGGAGATCTGGATAGCGTTGCGCAGATTCGGCCGAGTAGAGCATCGATGCTGGTTGACCAATCAGCTCGCTCTTCTCATATCCAAGGACATTCAGCGCGGTCGTATTGATATCGAGAATGATGGCTTCAGGAGAAGCCATGTAACACAGAGCGGGCTGATTCTCAAAAAAGTTCTTGAATCGTGTCTTGCTTGCCAGCAGCGAATCCTCAGCTTCCCGTCGCTGTAATGTTATGGACGCCAAATTCACGAGTGCTTCGATGAACTCAGAAGCTTGAAGGGTTTGACCTGTGGAGAGAATAATAACGATGGTTCCTAGTAAGTGGTTCTCGCGTGCAAGACCGATTGTATAGATTTTGCCAATATTGTAGAGCTTCTCAAGTGCAGCACAGATGGGTTTAGGTACTGACTTCTGCGAAATTACGTAGAGGCTTTTGTTGCTGTCGTGCAACTTCCTGTCAGAGAGATACAGTAGCTCGTCATCTTGAGGGACGATAGTCATCCCCTTTGGGTTCCTTCCGATCAGTCGCGCGACCTGAGTGGCGAATTTCCCCAATCCTAGTAAGGCGCGATTGGTCAGGACGTCTCCCGCTTCGTTGATCGAATTGACAATAACAATCACTTCTCCGGTGAGTTTCCTAACTGTCTCTGCGATGTAGGCATAGATGTCTTCGTCTGCTGGGAAGCTGACAAATCGAATCGCAGCCTCAGACAGGAGGCCGATGTTCTTGTAGTGCTCTAGTTCGCTCTCTTGTGCCTGTTTTCTCTCGGTGATGTCGTGGAAAATAGAGAGTTTGGATGTTGAGCCATCCGCATTCTCTGATGGTGCATCGAAACGTTCATAGGTCTTGCCATTCCTTGGGGATGTCCACTCCCATTGCACGGTCTCGCCAGCCCAGACTTGTTCATTGTGGCACCAAGGGCACACGTCATCGCGATCGTGAAGATAGACATAGCACTTGCGTCCCTCAAAGGGGCCGAATTGCGACGCAAGTGCCGCATTGGCAAACTCAATATTGTGTTCTGGATCGACGATGTAGATGCCATCTTTCATTGCCGTGAATGCAGAACTTAACTTGTCTCTCTCCGCCCATACCTCTTGCGTCTTCTCCTTAACGCGCTCTTCTAGCTGTGCGCGATAGGCGCGGTTTTCTTCTTCCAACTTGCGATTCTTGTCGAGCAGAGCCTTCTTCTCGATAGCGGCAGCGACCGTTCTTGTGATATTTTCACGAGAAACCGGCTTGGACAGATAATCGAAGGCTCCCTTCCTGACGGCCTTGGCAGCCGTGCCCACTTCAGGCTCGCCCGTGATCATGATCACAGGTAGATCGGGTTGGAGTTTGCGGATGTCGCCCAACAACGCGATGCCCGTCTTGCGCGGCAGGACAATATCAGAGACGACAACATCGAAGGGGTCCTCGCTCAAGAGAGTCAGAGCTTCGGCGGCTGTGCTGGCAAGAGCAACTTCGTGACCGTCCATCTCAATGAATGCGCTGAGGCTGATTCGTATGCTCTGTTCATCATCGACGATCAATACTCGAGAAATAGTTCCACCCGCTTTCGCTGAGCTATTGAGACCTCTTTCATGAGCTGTCTATGGCTTCAATTCTTGCTCATAATACCAGATATGTACGATTCAAGTGTCTTGCCAGCTTTGGCGTCTGATCGGGAAGGCAAGAAGACTGGGATCTGCCGTGTGTTGGATGCGAAGCGAAGCATGATCCCGCTGGATCACGTAGCATGAAATAGTAAACGGAGGGGCGACAATGATGACGGTAGACCGATTGATCGTTCTCAATAAGGACGAAGACAGCGTATCCTTCATTGATGTGGAGAGAGGGAAGAGCTTACGGGTGCTTCCCGTCGGCGGGCATCCGCACGAAATTGCCATCACAGCAGATGGCGGCACGGCGTATGTATCCAATGCCGTAGGTAACAGCCTATCGATCATCGACACAACGGCTATGGAGGAAATGGAGCGAATCGAACATGAGGAATTTCAGTTCCCTCATGACATCAAGATCTCACCTGACGGCCAGAAGCTCTATGTTGCAGTCACCTATGCCAACAAGATCTTCATCTACGACCGGCCGTCGCATCAACTGTTGAAGATCGTGCCATCCGGCCAGCGCTTGTCACACATGCTCGCCCCGACGCCTGACTGGAAGTACTTGTACATCCCCAATCTCGGCTCGAACAGCATCTCGTTGTTCAATACCGAGACAGACGAGATAGAGAAGCACATCAGTGTGGGCAGAAAGCCAGAAGGTGTGGCCGTCCACCCATCGGGAGAATTTCTGTATGTGGCTAATCAGGACGAGGACAATTTCTACGTGCTTGATACGGAGAACCACGGACTCATCGCCAAGCATCCTATTGGCGAGATGCCGGTTCGATTGGTCTTTTCTCCTGATGGAGCGCTGGCATTCACTGCGAACCGCACGTCACACGATGTGTCCGTGATTGACACGAAAAGGCATTGGGAGATCAAGCGCATTCCCGTCGGGCGCTGGCCAGGAGGCATCGTTTTTGATCCAACAGGCGCACGTGCGTATATCGCCAACAACAAGACGAATGATGTGTCGGTGATCGACGTGCAGTCATTGAAGGAGATCCAGCGCTTCGAGGCTGGCATCCACCCAGATGGGATCGGATTCATCTCAGCAAG